>NZ_JALJRO010000016.1:0-130458 GCF_024519635.1 Pseudomonas sp. Pse1 | reverse complement strand
TTTACCAAGGAGTTTTCCGTTTCGACTGCGCCGGAAGTGGGGCGAATTATAGACACATGAAATCTGCCGTCAACTGCTAATTTGCTTTTTCTATCAGAACGCTGAAAACCGGCGGCCGGGAGCAATGCTACCTATATAGAAGAACACGCCCCTCCCCCTCTGCCATCACCGACGAAAGCTGCAACCCATTCACACCATCATTGCCGTCGATGTTCACCATCGACCCAATGAAGTTCTCTTAAAATTCGTGACGCGTAACATCTGCTCCATACCAACCCACAACACCCCGGAGCACACACTTATGAAACGCCAAATCATTCTCGGCCTCGCCTTCTCAGTACTCGCCGCTAACGTGTTTGCCGAAGGTGGTTCCGACCGTCTGCAACAGAACCGCGTCGCCGAAGGTGGCTCTGACCGTCTGCAACAACACCGCGTCGCCGAAGGTGGCTCTGACCGTCTGCAACAACACCGCGTCGCTGAAGGTGGTTCCGATCGCCTGCAACAGAACCGTGTCGCCGAAGGTGGATCCGATCGCCTGCAACAGAACCGTGTCGCCGAAGGTGGCTCCGATCGCCTGACCCAGAACCATGCATGAATCGCTGGACCGAAGTACTCAACGAAAAAGCCCGGCTGATCAAGCCGGGCTTTTTTTCGCCTTGCGTTACCCCTCGCCGCTCCCCGCTCGCGCCATGCAGCGCTGATAGCGCTCATCAACCCGCTTGGCAAACCAGGCTGTGGTGAGTTTGCGGGTGATTTTGGGACTGTGCAGTTCAATACCCGGCAGTACAGCCCTGGGCAGCGATGATCCCTGAGCTTTGTCAGCCAACTCGAATACCTTCCTGTAAAGTTTGCTGTCCTCAAATGCCAGACTGTCACCCAACTCCAACTGCTCGCGAATAGTGCTATTGCGCATCCCCAGGCGCTTGCCCAATCCACGCGCCGCCAGCTCAGTCGAACCGGGCAGAAGCGAGCCATAACGAATCAAGTCGCCATCTAGCGCCAGCGATCCACCGGTTACACGATTAAGTGCCGCCTGAAACGCTGCATTTCGACTGGCGTACCAGCCGGCATTAAAGTCGGCAAAGCGGTACAGCGGCACCCGATAGCTCACGGGGTAGCCGAGCAGATGAGCGATGCCAAAGTACATACCTCCACGCTGGGTAAACACTTCCCGGCGAATAGAGCCATCCACCGGATACGGATAGTCACGTGCATGCTGTTCGGCAAAAGCGATGCTGACTTGCATTGGGCCGCCGGTATGCACCGGATTGAAACCGCCGAACAGGGTCTTGCCCATGGGCACCCGGCCAATGAAGTCATCAAAGATGGCGCTGAGCTCCTTTTCACTGCGCGCAGCGTTCAACCGGTTACTGTAGCTTTTGCCATTGGTCGAGCTCACCTCAAGGGCCGCGCGCACCAGAAAGCCGGGGATGTGCACCTTGGCAGCCCGTCGATCAATTTCATCCCTGGCAATTTTGCCCAGCCCCGGCACCTTCGGATCGGCTTGAAAAGTCGACTCCTGCTCGGTCACCGCCAGCACCGAACACAGGTTCTGCGTCGTGACCGGAATCGATTGCTTATCAAAAGCGGTATAAATGTCAGTGGCCCACCCTTCGCGGTCCTGGGTTTTGGCCGGCAACAGGGCTTCGATTTGCGCCTTGACTTGCGCCGGTTTCGGCGTTGCCTGACGCGTGCCCTGGCTGGCACATCCGGCCAACAGCGACAGCAGCAACAGACTGATGATCAATGGATTGAATGGCATGGCGTGGCTCAAGTGTCCTTTTGACGGGCCTGGCGAAGCGTGAACCTTAGCCTCGGCGTTCTGCCAGTGGAAAAGCAAGCGAGCGTGCTCTTCAATGAACAATGGTCTGCGGCTTTCTGACATTCGACCTTCTGCCGAGTTCGCCACGCCTGCATGCCCCATTACGTTAATAAGAGGGCGCCACGATGAACCGCAGCGATGTCCTGATTATCGGTGCGGGCCCTACTGGGCTGGTACTGGCGCTATGGCTGAGCAAACTGGGGATCCGCGTGCGCATCCTCGACAAAAGCAGCGCACCGGGCACCACTTCCCGCGCCCTGGCGGTACAGGCCCGCACCCTTGAACTGTACCGGCAACTCGACCTCAGCCAGAGTGTGATCGACAACGGCCATAAAGTTCCGGCAGCGAACCTGTGGGTCAAGGGCAGGCCAGTCGCCCACCTGCCATTCGCGACCATCGGCCAAGACCTGACGCCTTACTCCTTCCTGGAAATATTCCCACAGGACCAACACGAACAACTGCTGATCGAGCGCCTGAGCCAGTTCGGTGTCGAAGTGGAGCGCAACACCGAACTGATCGGTTTCTCCGAGGACGACGATGGCATCAGCGCACAACTGCGCTTGCCCGACGGTCAGTCACAAACCTGCCAGGCCTGCTACCTGGCCGGTTGCGACGGTGCCCGCTCCATCGTGCGCAAGACCCTCGACATCGATTTTCAGGGAGGCACCTATCAGCAGGTGTTCTACGTGGCCGATGTCGACGGAACCGGCCCGGCCTTCAACGGGGAACTGCATGTGGACCTCGATGAAGCGGATTTCCTCGCAGTCTTCCCCATGGCTGGCGAGGGCCACGCACGCTTGATCGGCTCGGTGCGCGATGAGCGCGCCGAACAGGCCGAGGCACTGCGTTTTGAAGACGTCAGCCAACGTGCCATCGAGCACATGCAGGTCGAGGTCACGCGCCTCAATTGGTTCTCCACCTACCGAGTGCATCACCGGGTCGCCGAAACATTTCGGCTCGGCCGGTCTTTCTTGCTCGGCGACGCCGCCCATGTGCACAGCCCGGTCGGTGGTCAGGGCATGAACACCGGGATTGGCGATGCGATCAATCTGGCCTGGAAGCTCGCGGCGGTGCTCAATGGCGGCGCCGGAAGTAGCTTGCTCGACAGTTATGAAGGCGAACGCATCGCCTTCGCCCGCAAACTGGTGGCCACCACCGACCGGGTGTTCAGTTTTGTTACCGCTGACGGACCGCTTGCAGATGTGATGCGCACGCGCGTGGCACCTTATCTGTTACCGAAAATGGTCGGCCTGGAGCGGGCGCGGGAATTTCTGTTTCGCACGGTCTCGCAGATCACCCTGAACTATCGGGGTATGGCGCTAAGTGTCGGCCATGCTGGCGCCGTTTTCGGTGGCGACCGCCTGCCCTGGGCGCAGGACGCCGAACACGACAATTTTGCCAGTCTCGACAGCCTGAACTGGCAGGTGCATGTGTACGGCGACACCAGCGATGAAATGCGCGCCTGGTGCGCCGAGCATCACCTGGCGCTGCAGGTCTTCGCCTGGTTGCCGGTGCACGAGCAAGCGGGCCTGGCGCGCAACGGCTTTTATCTGTTGCGACCGGACACCTACGTGGCCATCGCCGACCTGTCCAGCGATCCGAAAGTCATCGAGCGCTACTTTCGCGATCACGGGATCAGGCCTTACCTCGGCTGAGCGTCGGATCAGATACCGCTCAGGGCCAGGTCCATCGCGAAATAGGTGAAGATCAGGTCCGCACCGGCGCGCTTGATTGCGCCCAGGCTTTCGCGCACCACCCGCTCCTCATCAATGGCCCCTGCCGCCGCGGCGAACTTGATCATCGCGTACTCGCCACTGACCTGATAAGCCGCCAGCGGCAGGCGCGAGGCTTCGCGGATATCGCGGATGATGTCCAGGTAAGCACCGGCGGGCTTGACCATCAGCGCGTCGGCCCCCTCCTGCTCGTCGAGCAACGACTCACGCACGGCTTCGCGGCGATTCATCGGGTTCATCTGGTAACTTTTGCGGTCGCCCTTGAGCGCACTGCCGCCCGCTTCCCGGAACGGACCATAGAGCGCCGAAGCGAACTTGGTCGAATAGGCCATGATCGAGGTCTGGCTGAAGCCGGCCTGATCCAGCGCCCGGCGAATCGCCTGGACCTGGCCATCCATGGCCGCCGAAGGCGCAATCACATCGGCCCCGGCGCGCGCGGCGGCCACCGCCTGCTTGCCCAGATTGATCAGGGTCGCATCGTTGTCGACTTCGCCACCGTGCAGCGTTCCGCAATGACCATGGTCGGTGTATTCACAAAAACAGGTATCGGACATGACGATCATTTCCGGCACCGCGTCCTTGCAGATCCGCGCCATGCGCGACACCAGGCCGTTCTCCTGCCAGGTGTCGCTGCCATGGCCATCCAGATGATGGGACACGCCGAAAGTCATTACCGACTTGATCCCCGCCCGCGCGTAACGCTCGATTTCCCCCGCCAGTTTCGACTCCGGGATCCGCCGCACGCCCGGCATGCTGGTAATGGGCACGAAGTCGTCGATTTCTTCCTCGACAAAGATCGGCAGCACCAGATCATTGAGGCTGAACTCGCTTTCCTGGAACAGGCTGCGCAGTTGCGGGGTGCGCCGCAGGCGACGAGGACGGGCTTCGGGGAACTGACTGGACATGGGAGGTTTCCTGACACAAATGAGCGACACAAGGCAGCGAGCTTATGCCCGCCAATGCTGAGGATTCAAATGCAGATCCGGCAACAGTTTATTGCGAATTCGGTAACAGTCTGTCGTTGTTGTTAAGGGCTGCGAAGAACCTTGCCACCGCAGGGTGGCAACGTGCGCGATCAGGGCTTGGGGATTTCCAAGCCGCGAATTACCGCCGGACGGGCAAGGAAACGCTCCAACACGCGGGTCACGTTCGGGAAGTTATTGATCCCCACCAGGTCGCCGGCCTCGTAGAAGCCGATGAGGTTGCGCACCCACGGGAAGATCGCGATGTCGGCAATGGTATAGCGCTCGCCCATAATCCAATCGCGGCCCTGCAGGCGTTCATCGAGGACCTTCAACAGTCGCGCACTCTCGGCAACGTAACGGTCACGGGGACGCTTGTCCTCGTAGTCCTTGCCGGCGAACTTATTGAAGAAACCCAATTGCCCGAACATCGGGCCAATACCCCCCATCTGAAACATCAGCCACTGCAGCGTCTCGTAACGCGCCGCAGACTCCTGCGCCAGCAGTTGCCCGCTCTTGTCCGCCAGATAAATCAGGATGGCGCCGGACTCGAACAGCGCCAGCGGCTTGTCGTCAGGGCCATGGGGGTCGAGGATGGCCGGAATCTTGTTGTTCGGATTCAGCGAAAGGAATGCCGGTGACATCTGGTCATTGGTTTCAAAACTCACCCGATGCGGCTCATACGGCAAGCCGATTTCCTCGAGCATGATCGAGACTTTCACGCCGTTGGGTGTCGGCAGGGAATACAGTTGAATCCAGTCAGGAAACTGCGCTGGCCATTTTTCAGTAATCGGAAAAGCTGACAAATCGGTCATGATTCACATCCAGTGACAGTTTAACGGCTGACGTTTGGCCTTGCCCGGGGCACAGGGCCGACCTATAGCGCCGCTAGCTTATCGCCTGTGCGCCGAGGCCGGCATCTTAAATCAGAAACATTCTGTCGCTAACCTTCACCACGCACGCACGCCACCCCGGATAAAGTGCGCGCCCGCAGACGCCTATCGAACCAATGGCCGTCAATGGACTCTGAAGCCTGCGAGTTTGTAAGACTAATCGCCCAACGACATGGAAAACCATCCGAAGCCGGGAGCTTGCGGTGGAAAGGTTTGTCAGCCTTAACCTGAATGTGCTGAAGAACGATTACCCGATGAGAAACACACAAAAGTTGAGCCAACGCCTGAAGCAACGCGCTTTCGTGTTCTTCCCCGCCTTGTTGACAACCTGTGCCCTGCTCCTCTCCCTGGAGTCCAGCGAAAGCCGTGCGCAACCAGCCGACGGCACCCAGACCCTGGTGTTTCTGCGACATGCGGAAAAGCCCGCGGGCGGCCTGGGTCAACTCAATTGCCAGGGTCTGAACCGCGCCATCGACCTGGCGCAACTGCTACCGGAAAAGTTCGGCAAGGCTGATTTCGTGTTCGCCGCCAACCCGACCCGCAACGTCGAGGAAGGCGAATTCGATAACTCCTACAGCTACATCCGCCCACTGATGACCATCAGCCCCAGCGCTATCAAACTGGGATTGCCGGTGAACATCGAATTCTCGGCCAACGACACCAGTGAACTGGCCGACGAACTGCTCCACGACAAGTATCACAACTCGACCATCTATACCGCCTGGTCCCACGGCTACCTGCCGGAGTTGATCAACAAGGTGGCGCGCGAGGCGGTCGGCGGCAAACAGTCGATCACTGACGATTGGGAATCCGGCGACTTCGACTCGCTGTACGTCCTCACCCTGACCTGGCACAACGGCAAGGCCACCTTGCAGAGCCAGCACTACCGCCAGGGCCTGGACAACGGCGAACAGACCTGTCCGACCTGATCGCCTGTGACCAGGCGTCAGCGTCTGCGGGCAACAGGCTAGTATCCGCAATCTGTCGCGGCTGCCCTGTACCGGCACCTGAGCAAGTCCCTGCGCCCGCATCGAATTTGCCCGATCGGCAATTGGAATGAATTTTTCCCGCGAGGGGGAATCACTCTAGTACGACAGGGAGGAATAGCGGCACATGATCAACGCAAAATTATTCGTCATTGAATACACCCTTCACGGTGTGCCCAAGTCTTTCATTATCCGCCAGGAAAAGATGGACAACGCTGAGGCCTGGCACTGGGCCAGTTGTGACGCCGGGGTGGGGAGAATTGGCCGCTTCGGCCGGGAAAAAGTGAAGAAGACCAGCAAGCCGATGGCGGAAAAGTTCGGGATCGAAAACGTCACCTGGCGACCCGCTCAATGAGTCATGCCGTCGATTGAAACACGTGGAGCCGGATTGGCTCCACGCGCATTGGCAGTGTCCTCAAGTGTGAGCGCCCTTGGCACATTTGCAGCCCGCTGTGGTGCAGGCTTCGCCGTGCTCATGATGTTTGGCGCAGCCTTCACAGCAGTAATGTTTGCCATGTCGCACTACCGGGTGTTCACCCAGTTTGCAGTTGCAATCGCGGCAATCGCAGGTGTCCGTTTTCATCGGTATGACTCCATTGATGTGGTCGTCCGGAAACGGCGAGAGTGCCGCCTCTGATACACAGACCACAGTCAACGGAGGTCGGTTGCAATGACGTGACTGGCGGTCCTGACAGTCAGTCAGCCTGGCGCACGCTGCTGCGGTACATGAAGACCAGGGCCAACGCCAGGCACACCATGGCCAGCATTCGACGGGTGGACAGCTCGATGGGTGGATTACCCAACCAGCCGAAATTGTCGATTAGCATGCCCATGCCCAGCTGGCCCAGTATCACCGCAACCGTCGCCACGGCCGTTCCGACCCGGGGCACCGCGCCGACCATCACCAGCATGTAGACCACGCCGAACAAGGCGCCGCTCAACTGCCACTTGGGCACCTCGAGCAGACTCACGGCATGCGCCGGTTCAAAGAACAAGATCAACAGGGCCGTAACAATCGCACCCACCACAAAAGTCAGCAGACTGCTGCGCAAGACCCCCACCGCCTGGCCCAGACGACCATTGATTGCCGCCTGCACACTGAGTACTGCACCGGCGCCTACCACTAACAACAAAAGCAGCAAATTCATCCTTAACCCCACGCAATCAGAACAAGCGCTACGACAATCAACAGCAACGCGAGCCAGCGTTCGTGATTGACCGTCTTGCGTGCCGTACCGAACCAGCCGAAGTGATCTATCAGGACACTTTTGCACACTTGCCCGGCGAGGATCGCGATCATGGTCATGGCTATCCCGATCATTGGCGTGGCCAGGGTCAGCACCACCACATACACCGGTCCAAGAAGGCCGCCGATCAATTGCCAGCGCGGCAAGGTGTTGAGGGCCGGCCCAGGTTGCGGCCCGCTGAACAGCAACAGCAAAAACAGAAGGGCCGAGCCGACCCCGAAAATACTCAGGGTCGCCCACAAATGCCCGACTTGTGCCCCCAAGGGGCCGAGCAGCCCTGCTTCAACGGACAGCCCCATACCCGCGAGGATCACCAGCGGCAACAGTAACAACCGAGAGATCGGGCGCGAGACGGGCGTGACGGCGAGCGAGGTCGCCTCTGGGGAAACAGTCGATGACATGGAGTACCTGCACAGCAATCAAAAGAATGACGGCAAGTATCGGCTAGTGCAGCTTTGCGAAAAATGGGATTCTACTGACAACTCTTTTGCGTAAATCGCACAATAGGATTGTCCATGCAGGGTCTCGATCAACTGAGCTTCAAGGCACTCCGCCTGTTCATCGCAGTGCTGGATCACGGCAGTTTTTCCGAGGTAGCCCGTCGCGAAGGGCTCGCGCCTTCGTCGATCTCGCGACAAATCCAACTGATGGAACAGGCGCTCAGTCAGCAATTGATCTATCGCCACACCCGGGCTGTCACCCCGACTGAAGCAGGACGCCTGTTGGCCCATCATGCGCGATTGATGCTGGTGCAGGCAGAGGAAGCAGAACAGGCCTTGCAAGAACAGCAAAGCGAACCCAGCGGCCTGGTTCGCATCAACGCACCGGTGGTATTCGGTCACCTGCACCTGTCGCCGTGGATCGCCGAACTGCATCGACGCCATCCCAAGCTGCAACTGGATATCCAGCAAACCGACAGTTATGTCGACCCGCTCATGGCAGGCGCCGACCTGCTGTTTCGGATTGGCGCCCTGCACGATTCGAGCATGCAGGGCCGCGTGGTGGCGCCACAGCGATTTCATGTTGCGGCAAGCCCGGCCTACCTCGCCCGCCATGGCACGCCTGCCCAACCCCACGAGTTGCTCCAGCATCAGTGCCTGGCCTACAAGGGCGATGCCGGCGTGCAGCGCTGGTTCTTCCGTCAAGGCCAGGATGATTGGGCCCCCTACTCGGTCCGGGGCCCGCTCACCGGCAACCATGCCGACACCCTGACCCAGGCCGCCGAACAGGGCATGGGCCTGGTGATGTTTCCTTCGTGGTTGATTGGCGAGGCGTTACGCCGGGGCACGCTGGTACAAGTGCTCAGTGACTTCCAGGTGTCCAACAGCCTGGAACCGCAACAGATTGCCATTCTCTGGCCAGGCAGCCGGCGCCTGTCGGTGAAGGTTCGCGCAGTGATCGACTTCTTTCTCGAACGGTTTGGCGCGGTGCCTTATTGGGACCGATCCTGACGCACGCCTTCACGCCAGCAACTGCAGGATCAACCAACTGTTGGCCGCGCTGATCACCACAAACAGTCCCCACACCAGCACCCGGGTCGGCAAGCGATTGACGAACGGTCCCATCAGTTGCTTGTCGCTGGTCATGCGGATCAACGGGTACAGGGCGAACGGCAGTTGCAGGCTGAGCACCACCTGACTCATCACCAACAATTTGCCGACAGCGCCATCACCCATCAGCCACACGCCGATGAACGCCGGGATCAGCGCCAGCCCACGGGTCAACAGGCGCCGTTGCCAGCAGGGAATCCGCAGGTTCAGGTAACCCTCCATAATCACCTGGCCGGCGATAGTGCCGGTAAAGGTCGAACTCTGCCCGGACGCCAACAGGGCGATGCCGAACAGCACGCTGGCAAAGGCCCCGCCCACCAGCGGATCGAGCATGCGATAGGCGTCCTGGATTTCCACCACGTCGCTATGGCCGCTTTGATGGAACGCTGCCGCGGCGAGAATCAGGATTGCCGAGTTGACCAGCAGCGCCAGGGCCAGCGAGCCGATGGTATCGATGCGCGCCAAGTTGATTGCATCTTGCTTGCTGGCCAAATCCTTGGCGAACAACCGGGTCTGCACGATAGAGGTGTGCAAGTACAGGTTATGGGGCATCACGGTGGCGCCGAGAATCCCAATCGCCAGGTACAGCGGCGCAGCCTCGCTGATCGCCGACAACGACGGCGTAAAGCCCCGGGCCACCTCCGGCCAGTAAGGCTTGATCAGTAACAGCTCGACAAAAAAACAGGCGCCGATGGTGCCGACCAGCACCAGCATGATCGCCTCCAAACGGCGAAAGCCGCGGTTCTGCAAGGCCAGTACCAGCAGGGTATCGAAGGCTGTCAGGGCGATGCCGACTGTCATCGAGCACCCCAGTAACAGGTGAAAGGCCAGGGCACAGCCAAGCACTTCGGCAAGGTCCGTGGCAATGATCGACACCTCCGCCAGCAGCCATTGCACCTTTGCCGTACGCGGGCTGTAGCGCTCGCGGGACAACTGCGCGAGGTCACGGCCAGTGGCGATACCCAGCCGCGAACACAGGCACTGCACCGCCATCCCCGCCAGGCTCGCCAGCAACACCACAAACAACAGGCTGTAGCCAAAGCGCGAGCCAGCCTCGATCGCGGTCGCCCAATTGCCCGGGTCCATGTAGCCGATGGACACCAGCAAGCCGGGGCCGGCAAAGGTTGCCGCCCGTTTCCAGAACGGTGCGTCGGCGTTGACCGGGACACTGCCGGCCACTTCTGGTGGGCAAAACGGAGCTGTCGCAGTCTTGGGCAGGCTGAATCTCACAGGGTATTCCGACAATGGCAGGCGATATCGAAGCTTAGTAGTTTCAAGGCCTGGGGCGAAGCCTTGTATGCTGGGTGACTGCCATCGAACAAGGAACGCTCCGTGCTGCTGTTAAAACTGCTGGTGATCCCCGCTTTCCTGCTGTTGATTTCCCTGGCCGGCAAGCGCTGGGGCCCGAGCGTCGCCGGCTGGCTGTCGGGACTGCCGGTGGTGGTCGGACCGATCTTGTTGTTCCTCGCCCTCGAACAAGGCCCGGCATTCGCCGCCCAATCGGCGGTTGCCGCGCTCTCGGCGATGTTCGCGATGATCACATTCTGCGTGGTCTATGCCCAGGCGGCCCAGCGATGCAACTGGCCAGCGGCGCTGCTAATCGCCTTGTCCGGCTGGAGCCTGGTCGCGGTGGTGCTGTCGCTGCTACCGGCATCGCTGGTGTTTTCCTGCATCGCCGCCGCCACCGCACTGCTGGCCGCACCCTATCTGTTTCCAGCCGTTCAGCCCCTGGCTTCAGGCCCTGCGCCGAAGTCCGACAAACTATTGCTGCGCATGCTCGCCGGGGCCTTGCTGACCCTGGCGGTCACCTTGCTGGCCAGTACCGTGGGCGAGCGCTGGAGTGGATTGCTGGCAGTGTTCCCGGTGCTTGGCAGTGTCATGGCGGTGTTCTCCCAGCAAACTCGAGGCCCGGCCTTCACCGCCGCCTTGCTGCGGGCCACGGCCACCGGCATGTACTCGTTCGCCGCTTTTTGCCTGACCCTCGCCCTGACCCTGCCGCGCTGGGGAGGCTGGGCGTTCGTCATGGGGGTGGCGGTATCGCTGTTGATGCTGCTGGTGACCAAGCGCATGGCGGCGCCCAAGCGTTCCGTCGCCGATCCCTGTCAGAAAGCCCAGCGCTAGCGACCTTGCGTCGTTATTTCCCACGTTCGCGCTGGAGTCATCGCACAGCCTCGTGGGATGATCGCCGGCACCGCGCGCATACCCCGGAGATAGTCATGTCACTGCTGAAAAAGCTCACCGTCCGCCACACCGCCACCGCCTTGTTCCTCTCGGCCCTCACCGTCCTCGGCAGCGCCAGCGTCCAGGCCGCCGACAAGACGACGAGCAAGACCGCACCCGCGCAGAAAGTCTCGGCACTGAGCAACAAATTCGCCTTCACCCTGCCTGCCGGCTTCATTGCCAACCCACTGCCCGGCGGCAACGCCAGTAACGGCACTTCCGGCGCCAAGGGCACCATGTACACCAATCAGCAAACTAAAACCGTGCTGATCATCGCCGAGAACACCTTGCCCGAAGGCCTCAACGTCAAGGACAACGACACGGTGTTTCTCGACGAATCGATCACCGGTTTCACCGCCCAGCAACGCGAAGCCTTGGCCAATTTCAACAAGCAGAGCGAGAAAAGCCTGACCGTCAAGGGTCTGGGCCTGCGTCAGGTCGACTTCACCGCCACCCAGGGCGGCGGCCCGACCCTCAACACCAGCCTGCTGGCCGGCTCCGGCACCCGGATGATGCTGATCCAGGTGATTTCCCGAGTTGATGACAAAGCCGGCCATGCCGCACTGGTCAACGCGATTCTCAGCGGGAAGTAAGCCCTCGGCTCAGCGATTGATCCGCAGTAACCAGGCGTTCAAGTCGCTGATCTCCCCTTCGCTGATGCTGTGACCGAGTCCCGGATAGGCATGAAACTGCGGCGCCAATCCCAGTTTGCGCAACAGGCTGTCCGCGTCGCTCCCATCGGCGAAAGGCAGGCGCTGGTCGTCCGTGCCGTGACCGATGAAAATGGCCAGCGCACCCAGCGCCTTGTCCGCCTTGAGCTGCGTACGCAACACTGGGAGCAACTTGCCACTCAATGCGGCAATGCCTCCCACGGCCGAAGGTTGGCGTAAAGCCACCTCGTAGGACATGATTGCCCCCTGACTGAAACCCACCAGGAACACCTTGTCAGCCGTGGTGTGATACTTATCCGCCGCCTTGGCAACAAAGTCGCCAATCAAAGCAGCGCTGCTCCTCAAGTCATCGCTGTCACCGTCATAAGCCCCCTGGCCCTTGCGGTGAAACCACTGATAACTCCCCTCCTCCAAGGTTTGCGGCGCACGCACCGATAAATAGGTGTAGGACGCGGGCAAGCCATCCTTGATACCAAACAGATCGGCTTCGTTACTGCCGTAACCATGAAGGAAAATCACCAGCGGCTGATTACGCGAATCAGGTTGGGACTGCTCCAGGTAGTTCAACGGCAGATCGGTGTGTAGCAATGGCTCGGCCTGGACGATGGACGATCCCAGCATCAGTACGGCAGCTAATGTCTTGAGCATGGCGATACCTTCACGTTGAGATTGATTAATCGTTGGTCAATTTCCCCACCCGAATCACCTCGCGCCCTGCTACCTTGGCCTGCCAGATCCCGGGTTCGGTATAGCGCGAGCGGTCCAGTGCGAAGAGCACGCCGCTGGTGCCGGCGCGGACCACGGTGACGCGGTCGCTCAAGGGGTCGACCACTTCGAACAAGGGATCGCCCTGCTCAACCCATTCACCGGCTTCGCGCAGGAAACTCACCACGCCATGGTGCGGGGCGAACAGGTATTCGGTGCCGGCAAACGGCAGGCCTTCACAGCATTCAGTCGGCGCTTCTGGCCACTGGCCGTCGATCAGGCCCTGCTCGGCGAGAAAGCCCAGGATTGCTTCGCAGTTCGCCTGGGCCTGTTCGATCCGGGTATCACCCATGCTCCCCAGCTCCAGGGTGGTTGCCAGGTTGGCCGGCGGAATTGCCGCTTCGGGGAAAACCTTGGCCAAGCGCAACCAAGGCGACGAGCAGGACTCGTCGAACGAGCTGCCGCCCGAGTCCTCGCAAAGCAACGCCACGCCGGCTTTCAAGCGCGCCGCCAGCGACTGCCACTGCGGCCAGTGCTGGGGCAGCGCATACAAGTGGATGGCCGCCTCGAAATCGCAATGCAGGTCGAGGGTGATCTCGGCGTCGCAGGCATGGCGCAGCAGCAAGCGGTGCAGTGCCTCAAGTTGCGAAGTCGGCGCGGGAAGTTGATCGAGTACCTGGCCCATGGCCTGGCGAATCAAGGCGACGTTGGCCTCGGCATCGGCGCCCAACTGCGCACCGATCAATTCGGCGACCGGTGCGCTGAGCTCATGGAACGCGCGGTTGAAGTTCTTGCCGCTGCCCAGCTCGAAACGCCCCATGTGCGCACTTTGCAGGTGCTGGTCGAGGCCGATCGGGTTGGCCACCGGCACCAGTTCAATCACGCCCTTGAGCTGGCCTTGGGCTTCGAGGTCGGCAAGGCGCTTTTTCAGTTCCCAGGCGGTGCGCATGCCGGGCAATTCATCGGCGTGCAGGCTGGCCTGGATATAGACCTTGCGCGGGCCGCTGCCAAAGCGGAATACGCTGAGGCTGCGTTCGCTGCCCAGGTGACTCCAGGGCAATCGATGGTCGATACGTTGCATGCTGCTCTCCTGCGAAAAAATTGGACCGCCGGACTCGATCATCCAGCCATAAAAAAAGTGGCGCCCGAGTCAACGGACGCCACTTTTTCAACCGCGAACTTACTGACCGTAAACGTCGAAGTCGAAGTACTTGTCCTGCACTTGCTTGTACTTACCGTTGGCGCGGATTTCGGTAATCGCCGTGTTGAACTTGTCTGCCAGTTCCTTATCGCCTTTACGCACCGCGATGCCGGCACCGCCGCCGAAGTACTTGGCGTCTTCGTAAGTCGGGCCGACGAATTCGAAGCCCTTGCCGGCGTCGGTTTTCAGGAAGCCGTCGCTCAGGTTGACCGCGTCGGCCAGTGTCGCGTCGATGCGACCGGCGACCATGTCCAGGTTGGCTTCCTGCTGCGAGCCGTAACGTACAAGGTTAATGCCGGCCGGTGCCAGCACTTCAGTAGCGTAGCGGTCATGGGTACTGGCGCGCAGGACCCCGACTTTCTTGCCCTTGAGCTCGGTCAACGGGTCTTTGACACCGCTGCCGGCCTTCATCACGAAGCGCGCCGGGGTGTGGTAGTACTTGATGGTGAAATCGACGTTTTTCTTGCGATCGTCGGTGATGGTCATGGACGACAGAATCGCGTCGATTTTCTTGACCTTCAGGGCTGGAATCAGACCGTCGAATTCTTGTTCGACCCAGGTACATTTGACCTTCATCTGTTCACACAGCGCGTCGCCGATGTCCACGTCGAAACCGGTCAGCTTGCCGTCAGGGGTTTTCATCGAGAACGGTGGGTAACCCGCTTCGATACCGATACGGATCGGCTTGGCATCATCGGCCACGGCCGAGAAAGACAATACGGACAGCGCCAGGGCGCCGAACATCGCTAGCTTCTTCATCTATAACTCCTGTGTGCGGAGACTCTTGTTGGCAACATTCGACGGTAGCTTGTGGCTAGTATTTATCGAAGTGGCCGGCAGTCTAGAGCCGCACCGCGCCAGCGAATTATGTCTACGCGACAATTACTTATAGAAAAGTCACTAAGCTATTACTGCACATGAGCCCACGCGCCAGGACGGTGCAAAGCCCTGCAGAATCAGCGCCCGTTGCTACTGATTGCCACCTTTGCGAACTGAAATTGCCTGGAGAGCCGCCATGCCTGAATCGTCGACCTGGTTGAACCTGATCCAGCATCATCCCGCCGAAGGGCCGGGGACTATCGACGACTGGGCCGAGTCCCGCGGCCTGACCCTGAGGATATTTCGCGCCGACCTGGGCCAATTGCCCGAGGTCAGTGCCGCACCGGTGATTATCCTCGGTGGCCCTTATGAATCGAATGCCGGGCCGCAGTGGCTGGCGCAGGAGCGCAAGTGGCTGGCGGCCAGCGTGGACCTCGGTGCACCGGTGTTTGCCATCTGCCTGGGTGCGCAATTGCTGGCCCTGAGCCTGGGCGGCAGCGTGCAGCGCATGCACGAAAGCGAAACCGGCTGGACCACCGTGACCTTCGCCGATGGCCGCAGCTTGCAGGTACTGGAATGGCACGAAGATGCTATCAACCTGCCGCCGGATGCATTGTTGCAGGCCAGCAGTGCGCACTGCCTGCAGCAAATGTATGACGTCGGCCCGACTCGCGTCGGCGTGCAGTTCCATCCGGAATGGAATGCAGCGTCGGTGGCGCTGCTCAACGCGCACTTTGGTGACGAATCGCCGCTGCCCCGCGATCAGGACGACAGCGCCGCCCACCGCCTGGTGTACGACTGGCTGCAGAAGACACTGGATAAGTGGCGCCGGTCCTACACCAGCACCTGAAGGGTCCTCAGCATTCGCACGCCATTGCCGCCGTGGCCGTTGGCATCACGCCCTGACTCAACGTGAACCCCTCATCCAGCCAGCCGGTGACACCGCCGATCATTTCCTTGACCGGATACTCCAGTGCCGCCAGCTTGACCGCGGCCTTGTTCGCGCCATTGCAGTGCGGTCCCGCGCAATACACCACGAACAGGGTGTGCTTCGGGTACGCCGCCAGCGCTGCCGCCGTGATCAGGCGCCCTGGAATATTGATTGCATCGGGCAGGTGGCCGCGCTCGTAAGCCAGCGGCCCGCGCACATCCACCAGGACAAAATCCACCTCCCCCGCCTCCTGACTACTGAAGACGTCGGAACAGTCGGTTTCAAAGCTGAGGCGACTGCTGAAATGCATCAAGGCAACAGCGGACGATGCAGCAGGTGTCGAGCGAACCAGGCTGGGCATGGCGATTCTCCAGATCAATGTGGGTGTGAGGCCACTGTATCGAAGGGCCGCAAAGCGCTACAGTGGCGTACCAGACACTCACCGGGAACTTTCCGCCAAATGCACAACCTGCCCGGCACCGTTGCCATCCTGGCGTACGATGGCCTCTGCACCTTTGAATTCGGGATCGCCGTGGAGATCTTCGGCCTGGTGCGGCCGGAGTTCGATTTTCCCTGGTATCAGCACTGCATTGCCGCCATCGACCCTGGCCCGATGCGCGCGACCGGGGGCATTCAGGTGCTGGCCGACGGCGGCATGGAACTGCTGGAAAACGCTCGCACCATCATCATTCCCGGCTGGCGCAGTCGTCACGAGCCGGTGCCGCCAGCCTTGCTTCTGGCTCTTCGCCAGGCCCATGCGCGTGGGGCACGCTTGCTGTCGATCTGCTCCGGGGTCTTCGTTCTGGCCGCCACCGGCTTGCTCGACGGTTTGCGGGCGACCACCCACTGGCGCTACACCGATGAATTGGCCGAACGCTTCCCGAATATCCTGGTGGATCCCGAGGTGCTGTATGTCGATGCCGGCCAGTTGATCACCTCGGCCGGCAGCGCCGCCGGCATCGATGCCTGCCTGCACCTGGTGGCGCGGGACTTTGGCACCCAGGTGGCCAATTCGGTGGCACGGCGCCTGGTGATGTCGCCGCAACGCAGCGGCGGCCAGGCGCAATTTATCCCGGCCCCAGTCAGCCGCACCCCGCGCAGCGATCTGTCGCGGGTCATGCAATGGGCTCGAGAACGTCTGCACGAACCACTGCAAGTGCGCGACCTGGCGAGCCAGGCGGCGATGAGCGAGCGCACCTTCCTGCGCCGGTTCAGCGAAGCCACCGGTGCTTCACCGAAATCCTGGTTGCAGCAACAACGCCTGGCCCGCGCCCGGGAACTGCTGGAGAGCAGCCGCCACAGCAGCGAAAGCATCGCCGAACAATGCGGTTATCGATCCGTGGAGAGTTTTCGGGTGGCGTTTCGCACCGTGGTCGGCTTGCCGCCGTCGGTGTATCGCGAGCGCTTCGGCCGCGAGCTTTGAGCGGACTGAAAACGCCAACACCCGCCAGCGCTACGAACGCGGGCGGGTGTTGGCAGAGGGCGCAGGTTAGCGGTCGCTACGCAGCATTTCCTTGGGCACGTACTTGCCGATCTCAAACTTGCCGATCGCCGCGCGGTGCACCTCGTCCGGACCATCGGCCAAACGCAAGGTACGCTGCATGGCGTACATGTAGGCCAGCGGGAAATCGTTGGACACCCCGGCGCCACCGTGGATCTGAATCGCCCGGTCGATCACCCGCAATGCCACATTCGGGGCGACCACCTTGATCTGCGCAATCTCGCTTTTCGCCACCTTGTTACCCACGGTGTCCATCATATAAGCGGCCTTGAGGGTCAGCAGGCGCGCCATGTCGATTTCCATCCGCGAGTCGGCAATCTTGTCGACGTTCCCACCCAGGCGGGCCAGCGGCTTGCCGAACGCGGTGCGATTGACCGCACGCTTGCACATCAACTCCAGGGCACGTTCGGCCATGCCGATCGAACGCATGCAGTGGTGAATGCGGCCCGGGCCGAGGCGACCCTGAGCAATTTCAAAGCCCCGGCCTTCGCCCAATAGAACGTTTTCATAGGGCACGCGGACGTTATCGAACAAGACTTCGGCATGACCATGGGGCGCATCGTCGTAGCCGAACACCGGCAATGGACGCAGAATTTTTACCCCAGGGGTGTCCACTGGCACCAGGATCATCGAGTGCTGGGCATGCCGTGGCGCATCCGGGTTACTCAGGCCCATGAAGATCAGGATCTTGCAACGCGGGTCGCAGGCACCGGAGGTCCACCATTTTTTGCCGTTGATCACCCACTCATCGCCATCGCGCACGGCACGGGCCGCCATGTTGGTGGCGTCCGACGAGGCTACGTCCGGTTCGGTCATGGCAAACGCCGAACGGATCTCGCCGCGCAGCAGGGGTTCGAGCCAGCGCTGTTTCTGCTCTTCATTGGCGTAACGCACCAGCACTTCCATGTTGCCGGTGTCCGGCGCCGAACAGTTGAATGGCTCGGGGCCGAGCAGGGAGCGGCCCATGATTTCCGCCAGCGGTGCGTATTCCAGGTTGGTCAGGCCCGCCCCCAGTTCCGACTCTGGCAGGAACAGGTTCCACAAGCCTTCCGCCTTGGCCTTGCGCTTGAGCTCTTCCATGATCGCGGTGGGCTGCCAGCGATCGCCTTCGGCGACCTGGCGTTCAAACACCGCTTCGGCTGGATAAACGTACGCATCCATGAACGCGGTGACGCGTTCACGCAGTTCCTGAACCTTGGGCGAATAAGCGAAATCCATGGGCAGTTACCTTTTTTGACCAGGTGGTGAAGTCGTTATGGAGGGCATGAATCGATGCTAGATCAGCTACGAAAATTTACCTAGCCTATTCTCGGCGTGTATTAACATTCATCACCGATATATGATCGACTTATCGAGCCACCTGCTCCCATAACAAAAGCCAAGAGCGAAATGCCATGAATCTAAGCAAGGTCGACCTCAACCTGTTCATCGTTTTCGACGCCATCTATACCGAAGCCAACCTGACCCGCGCCGGGCAGATTGTCGGCATTACCCAGCCGGCGGTATCCAACGCTCTGGCCCGCCTGCGCGAGACTTTCAACGACCCGCTGTTCGTGCGCACCGCCCAGGGCATGGTGCCGACGCCGATGGCGCAAAACATCATCGGCCCGGTGCGCAATGCCTTGTCGCTGCTGCGGGTGTCGGTGCAGGAAAGTCGCATCTTCAACCCGCAACAGGCGGTCAAGACCTACCGCATCAGCATGACCGACCTCACCGAGGCGGTGATCCTGCCACCGCTGTTCCAGCGCCTGCGTCGCCTCGCCCCGACGGTGATCATCGAGAGTTTCCTGTCCAAGCGCCGCGAAACCACCAAGGAACTGGCTGCCGGACGCCTCGACTTCGCCGTCGATGCGCCGCTCAATACCGACCCGCAAGTGCGTCACGTCAAGTTGATGGAAGACCATTACGTGTGCGCCATGCGCAAGGGCCATCCAATGGCGGGCAAGGAAAAGTTCAGCCTCGATGATTACCTGGGATTGACCCATATCCATATTTCCAGCCGCCGCAGCGGGCTGGGTCATGTCGACCTGGCGTTGGGCAAAATGGGCATCCAGCGCAAGATCGCCCTGCGCTCCCAGCATTACCTGATGGCCTCCCAGGTGCTGCAGCAAACCGATATGGTCATGACCGTGCCGGCCCGCTTCGCCCGCCGCCACGAACTGCATTCGTTCCCGCTGCCAGTGAAGGACGTACCGCCGGTGGCGACCCACCTGTATTGGCACGAAAGCACCGACCAGGACCCGGCCAACCGCTGGATGCGCGAGCAGATGATCGAACTGTGCCAGCAAGTCACCGCCCATGAGAAACAGCTGGATAAGGTGTAGGAACGGTGCAGTGAATCCTGTAGCAGCGCTGCGCTTGAGCGATCAACCGCAACGCTGCTTGACGTTTACGTCAACCTGACATTAGCTTAGCGCCATGACCCCACTCTCGAGCGCGCCCATGAGCAGCCAGACCTACAGCATTTCCGACCTCGCCCGCGAGCTCGACATCACCACCCGTGCCATTCGCTTCTATGAAGAGCAAGGCCTGCTCAGTCCCGAGCGTCGCGGGCAGGAGCGGATCTATTCGCCACGGGACAAAGTCAGCCTGAAACTGATTCTGCGTGGCAAGCGTATCGGCTTCTCCCTGGCCGAATGCCGCGAACTGATCGAACTCTACGACCCTTCCAGCGGTAATACCAAGCAATTGCACAGCATGCTGGCCAAAATCACCGAGCGTCGCGAGCAGCTTGAACAACAGTTGCTGGACATCGAGCAGATGAAGCTGGAACTCGACACTGCCGAAGAGCGCTGTGTCCAGGCGCTGGAACAGACCCTCAAGAGCCAACAGGCCGCACAGTCACACTCCTAACCGCAGGTGAACCTGATATGTCCCTCCCCTCCCATGTACGCCTGATTGAAGTCGGCCCGCGCGACGGCCTGCAGAACGAAGCCCAGCCCATCAGCGTCGCCGACAAAGTGCAACTGGTCGATGCCCTGAGCGCCGCCGGCCTGGGCTACATCGAAGTCGGCAGCTTCGTTTCGCCGAAATGGGTGCCGCAGATGGCCGGTTCCGCCGAGGTCTTCGCGCAAATCCAGCGCAAGGCCGGCGTTACCTATGGCGCGTTGGCGCCCAATCTGCGTGGCTTCGAAGACGCGATCGCGGCCGGAGTCAAGGAAGTCGCGGTGTTCGCCGCCGCCTCCGAAGCGTTCTCCCAACGCAATATCAACTGCTCGATCAGTGAAAGCCTGCAGCGCTTCGAGCCAATCATGCAGGCCGCCCGAGAACAGGGTGTGACGGTGCGCGGTTATGTGTCCTGCGTGCTGGGCTGCCCATACGAGGGCGATGTGACACCGGAGCAAGTGGCCATGGTCGCTCGCGAATTGTTTGCGATGGGCTGCTACGAAGTATCGCTAGGGGACACCATCGGCACCGGCACCGCTGGCGCTACCCGCAAAATGTTCGATGTAGTGAGCAAGGATGTGCCACGGGACAAGCTTGCCGGGCACTTCCACGACACCTACGGCCAGGCCATGGCCAATATCTACGCCAGTCTGCTGGAAGGCATCGCGGTGTTTGACAGCTCGATTGCCGGACTCGGCGGCTGCCCTTACGCCAAGGGCGCCAGCGGTAACGTGGCCACCGAAGACGTGCTGTACCTGCTCAATGGCCTGGGCATCGAAACCGGGGTCGACATGGACCTTCTGCTGCTGGCCGGCCAGCAGATTTCCAACGTCCTGGGGCGCGCGACCGGTTCGCGCGTGGCCAAGGCCCGCAGCGCACACTGAATGTGTCGGGGGTGTTACCTCACCCCCGCACAAACGAGTAACACGGAAACAAACTGCGCCAAATCTCTCCGTGATTTTTTTCTTAAAAATGTTAAATCATTGATTTTAAAGGCTTTTAAAAAGTTGGCACGGCATCTGCTTTATCTATCGCACAACAAGAATAAAAAAATTGCGGTAACCCTAATAAAAACAAGACGTAACGACTCTGACATAACAAAAACAACACGGCAGAGACGCAGCTAACAGATTTTTTTGGAGAAGGTGTGCTTTCAGGGTGCTGCTGGCAGTAACCCGCAACCGGGCAGAGAACAATAAACCTACCTTCAGGTAGCTCCCGAACTGGTTGGATCGCTAGACGAAAAGCAGATCAGCGCTCAAAAAAATACGTTTGCTCTTGACCTCGGATGGGGTCGCCAAAAACAGCGGTAAAGGGCCACGGTTGACAAAAACAACAACAGACCGCCCCTTAATAATAAAAAAAGAGCACGCAACGACAAATTAAAGGGGAGCCTCGGCTCCCCTTTGTGCTGTCTGGCGTTTGGCTTTTGCCTCGAGACAGGGGCGATTGCTCGCCCCTCCCGCAATGCCGGCTACACCTTCAGCTTCAACTCCTCGACGCTGATCTCACGCATCTTGAACTTCTGGATCTTGCCGGTCACGGTCATCGGGAACTCCTCGACGAACTTGAAGTAACGCGGCGTCTTGAAGTGGGCGATGCGCTCCTTGCACCAAGTCTGCAGCTCCAGCTCGTTGGCGGAATGACCGGGGTGGAACTTGATCCAGGCGACGATTTCCTCACCGTACTTCTCGCACGGAATGCCGATGACCTGCACATCCGCCACCGCCGGATGAGTGAAGAAGAACTCCTCCAACTCGCGAGGGTAAATATTCTCACCGCCGCGAATGATCATGTCCTTGTTGCGCCCGGCAATGCACACGTAGCCTTCTTCGTTCATGGTCGCCAGATCACCGGTGTGCATCCAGCCGGCCTGGTCGATGGCTTCCGCTGTGCCCTGGGGGTTGTTCCAGTAACCAAGCATCACACTGTAACCACGAGTGCAGAGCTCGCCGATGGTGCCACGGGGCACCAGATTACCGGCGTCATCGATGATCTTGCTTTCCAGTTGCGGCTGGGTCCGACCGACCGTGGTCACGCGCAGCTCGAGATCGTCTGAAGGACCCGTCTGCAATGACACCGGACTGGTTTCCGTCATGCCGTAGGCAATCTGCACTTCACTCATGTGCATTTCGCTGATGACCCGCCGCATGACTTCGATTGGACAGGTCGCTCCGGCCATGATCCCGGTGCGCAAGGTCGACAGGTCGAACTCGGCCCGACGCGGTTGATCGAGCATCGCGATGAACATGGTCGGCACGCCGTACAGGCCGGTGGCCTTTTCCTGGGCAACGGTTTCCAGGGTCAGCAATGGGTCGAAGGCATCGTTGGGATAGATCATGGTGGTGCCGTGGGTGATGCAGCCCAGATTGCCCATGACCATGCCGAAGCAGTGGTACAGCGGCACCGGGATCACCAGACGGTCGTTGGCGGTCAGGCCCAGGCTTTCGCCAACCATGTAACCGTTATTCAGGATGTTGTAATGACTAAGGGTCGCGCCCTTGGGAAAGCCGGTGGTGCCCGAGGTGTATTGAATGTTCACCGCCTGATCGAAATGCAGGCTGGCCTGGCGCGCCTTGAGTTGCTCAGGCGCAACATCGGCCGCCAACTGCGGCAGGTGCGCCCATGCCAGGAAACCGGCCGGCGGCGTAGGGTCGAGGCTGATGACGCCGCGCAAGTCCGGCAGACGCTCGCACCGCAACTGCCCACTGCCCTGCTGCGCCAACTCCGGCACCAGGCCCTGGATCATCGCGTGATAATCGGAAGTCTTGAACGAACCGGCACACACCAGCCACTGGCAACCGGACTGCTTGAGCACATACTCCAGCTCGGAACTGCGGTAGGCCGGATTGATGTTGACCAGAATCACCCCGATCTTCGCGCTGGCGAACTGGCTGATGCACCACTGGGCGCAATTCGGCGCCCAGATGCCCAGGCGGTCACCCGCCTGCAGACCGAGCACCAGCAAGGCCTTGGCATTGAGCTCGACCGCCTCGGCCAGTTGAGCCCAGGTGTAGCGCAACTGCTGATGGCGAACCACCAGCGCCTCTCCCTGCGGATACTGGGCTACCGTGTTATCGAAGGCCTGGCCGATGGTCATCGCCAGCAAGGCTTTGTCCTGTGAGCCACGGGTATAGCTGTGCTGTGGGTGAGCACTGTGTTGATCCATGACGACCCCTATTGTCTTTATTAGCGGGTGTGTGGAAGCCCGGCAGCCTGCCGCCGGACCCGACCTGAACTGCCTCTACTCTCGCTCAAGTTGACGTTAACGTAAAGGGCGATTGACAGCCTTTCGTCTCAGGTTTACGTTAACGTAAAGGTGACAGCCGATTCGGCGCGCTTTACAGGCCGATTCCCCATTAATAAAAACAGTTTGAAGGTGCCCCATGAGCTATCCGACTCTGAACTTTGCCCTCGGCGAAACCATCGACATGCTGCGCGACCAGGTCCGCGCATTCGTCAGCAAAGAGATCGCGCCTCGCGCGGCACAGATCGACAGCGACAACCTGTTCCCGGCGGATCTGTGGCGCAAGTTCGGTGACATGGGCCTGCTCGGCATCACTGTTCCAGAAGAGTACGGCGGCGCCGGCCTGGGCTATCTGGCCCACGTGGTGGCCATGGAAGAAATCAGCCGCGGCTCGGCGTCGGTTGCCCTTTCCTACGGCGCGCACTCCAACCTTTGCGTCAACCAGATCAACCGCAACGGCAACCATGAACAGAAAACCAAGTACCTGCCCAAGCTGATCAGCGGCGAACACATCGGCGCCCTCGCCATGAGCGAACCGAATGCCGGCTCCGACGTGGTGTCAATGAAACTGCGCGCCGACAAGCGCGGCGACAAGTACGTGCTCAACGGCAGCAAGACCTGGATCACCAACGGCCCAGACGCCAACACCTACGTGATCTACGCCAAGACCGACCTGGAAAAAGGTCCGCACGGCATCACCGCCTTCATCGTCGAGCGCGACTGGAAAGGCTTCAGCCGCAGTAACAAATTCGACAAGCTGGGGATGCGCGGTTCCAACACCTGCGAGCTGTTCTTCGACGACGTTGAAGTACCGGAGGAAAACATCCTCGGCGTGCTCAACGGTGGCGTGAAGGTGCTGATGAGCGGTCTCGACTACGAGCGCGTGGTGCTCTCCGGCGGTCCGACCGGGATCATGCAGGCCTGCATGGACCTGATCGTGCCGTACATCCACGACCGCAAGCAGTTTGGCCAGAGCATCGGCGAATTCCAGCTGATCCAGGGCAAGGTCGCCGACATGTACACCCAACTCAATGCCAGCCGCGCCTACCTGTACGCCGTGGCCCAGGCTTGCGAACGTGGCGAAACCACGCGCAAGGACGCCGCCGGGGTGATCCTCTACAGCGCCGAACGCGCGACGCAAATGGCACTGGACGCGATCCAGATTCTCGGTGGTAACGGCTACATCAACGAATTCCCGGCAGGTCGTCTGCTGCGTGACGCCAAGCTGTACGAAATCGGCGCCGGCACCAGCGAGATCCGTCGCATGCTCATCGGCCGCGAACTGTTTAACGAAACCCGCTAACGGAGCTGCCCATGGCTATCCTGCATACCCAGCTCAACCCCCGCTCGGCGGAATTCGCCAGCAACAGCGCCGCGATGCTGGCCCAGGTCGAGGCGTTGCACACCCTGCTCGCCCAGGTCCAGCAAGGCGGTGGCGCCAAGGCTCAGGAGCGGCACACCTCGCGCGGCAAACTGCTGCCTCGCGAACGGATCAACCGCTTGCTCGACCCGGGTTCACCGTTTCTCGAAATCAGCCAGTTGGCAGCCTATGAAGTCTACGGCGAAGACGTACCGGCAGCCGGCGTGATCGCCGGCATCGGCCGGGTCGAAGGCGTGGAATGCATGATTGTCGCCAACGATGCCACGGTCAAAGGCGGTTCCTACTACCCGCTGACAGTGAAAAAACATCTGCGCGCGCAGACCATTGCCCAGCAGAATCGTCTGCCGTGCATCTATCTGGTGGACTCCGGCGGCGCTAACCTTCCGCGCCAGGATGAGGTGTTCCCGGACCGTGAGCACTTCGGGCGGATCTTTTTCAACCAGGCCAACATGAGTGCCATGGGCATCCCGCAGATCGCCGTAGTGATGGGCTCCTGCACCGCGGGTGGAGCCTACGTACCGGCGATGGCCGACGAAGCCATCATGGTCCGTCAGCAGGCAACGATCTTCCTTGCCGGCCCGCCGCTGGTCAAAGCCGCGACGGGGGAAGTGGTCAGCGCCGAAGACCTCGGCGGTGCCGATGTGCACTGCAAGATTTCCGGGGTCGCCGACCACTACGCCGACAGCGACGAACACGCCCTGGCCCTGGCCCGCCGTAGCGTGGCCAACCTCAATTGGCGCAAGCTCGGCGACGTGCAGCAACGCACGCCAATTGCCCCGCTGTTCCCCAGCGAAGAGCTGTATGGCGTGGTCCCGGCCGATGCCAAGCAACCGTTCGACGTACGCGAAGTGATTGCACGTCTGGTCGACGGCTCGGTGTTCGATGAGTTCAAGGCGCTGTTCGGCACCACCTTGGTGTGCGGATTTGCCCACCTGCACGGCTACCCGATCGCGATCCTGGCGAACAACGGCATCCTCTTCGCCGAAGCCGCGCAAAAAGGCGCGCACTTCATTGAACTGGCCTGCCAGCGCGGTATTGCGCTGCTGTTCCTGCAAAACATCACCGGTTTCATGGTCGGGCAGAAATACGAGGCCGGCGGCATCGCCAAGCACGGCGCGAAACTGGTGACCGCCGTGGCCTGTGCCAAGGTACCGAAGTTCACCGTGATCATCGGTGGCAGTTTCGGCGCCGGCAATTACGGCATGTGCGGCCGGGCCTACGACCCACGCTTTCTGTGGATGTGGCCCAACGCGCGAATTGGCGTGATGGGCGCCGAACAGGCCGCCGGCGTGCTGGTGCAGGTCAAGCGCGAACAGGCCGAACGCAGTGGCCAGGGTTTCAACGCCGAGCAGGAAGCCGAGATCAAGCAACCGATCCTCGATCAGTACGAAGAACAAGGTCACCCCTACTATTCCAGCGCGCGCCTGTGGGACGACGGTGTGATTGATCCGGCACAAACCCGTGACGTGCTGGCACTGGCCTTGTCGGCGTCGCTGAATGCCCCTGTCGAACAGAGCCGCTTCGGCGTGTTCCGGATGTGATCTGGAGAAAACCATGAGCGACTTCAATACCCTCGAACTGCTGACCGACGCCCGTGGCTTTGCCACGCTCTGGCTCAGTCGCGAAAGCAAGAACAACGCATTCAACGCCCAGATGATCCGCGAGCTGATTCTCGCCCTCGACCAAGTCCAGGCCGATCCGAGCCTGCGTTTCCTGCTGGTGCGCGGTCGCGGCAAGCATTTCAGTGCCGGCGCAGACCTGGCCTGGATGCAGCAATCGGCAGAGCTTGATTATCAGACCAACCTCGACGATGCCCGCGAGCTCGCCGAGTTGATGTACAACCTGGCCAAGCTGAAGATCCCGACCCTGGCGGTAGTCCAGGGTGCGGCCTTCGGCGGAGCGCTGGGCTTGATCAGTTGCTGCGACATGGCGATTGGCGCCGATGACGCGCAATTCTGTCTCTCGGAAGTGCGTATTGGCCTGGCTCCTGCGGTGATCAGCCCGTTTGTCGTACAGGCCATTGGCGAGCGTGCAGCGCGTCGTTATGCCCTGACCGCCGAGCGATTCAGCGGCGTACGGGCCCAGGAAATCGGCCTGCTCAGCGAGAGCTATCCGTCGGAGCAATTAGAAGCCCAGGTCGCGGCCTGGATCAGCAATCTGTTGCTCAACAGCCCACAAGCCATGCGTTCCAGCAAAGAGTTGCTGCGTGAAGTCGGCAGCGGTGCACTCAACCCGGCGCTGCGTCGCTATTGCGAAAACGCCATTGCGCGGATTCGTGTCAGCCCCGAAGGCCAGGAAGGCTTGCGCGCCTTTCTGCAGAAACGTCCGCCGAGCTGGCAGCCTGAAACCACCACCAAGGAGTCGCGTTGATGAGCGCACCTGTCCTCACCACCCTGTTGGTGGCCAACCGTGGCGAAATCGCTTGCCGGGTCATGCGCACGGCCAAGGCCCTGGGCTTGACTACGGTCGCCGTCCACAGCGCCACCGACCGTGACGCCCGGCATAGCCGCGAGGCCGATATCCGGGTCGACTTGGGCGGCAGCAAGGCCGCTGACAGCTACCTGCAAATCGACAAACTGCTCGCTGCGGCCAAGGCCAGCGGCGCCCAGGCCATTCACCCTGGCTACGGCTTCCTCTCGGAAAATGCCGGCTTCGCCCGCGCCATCGAAAACGCCGGGCTGATTTTCCTCGGCCCGCCGGCGTCAGCCATCGATGCCATGGGCAGCAAATCCGCGGCCAAGGCCCTGATGGAAACGGCTGGCGTACCGTTGGTGCCGGGTTACCACGGCGAAGCCCAGGACCTGGAAACCTTCCGCGCCGCTGCCGAGCGTATCGGCTACCCGGTGTTGCTCAAGGCCACGGCGGGCGGCGGCGGCAAAGGCATGAAAGTGGTCGAGGACGTCAGCCAACTGGCCGAAGCCCTGGCCTCGGCCCAGCGTGAAGCGCTGTCATCGTTTGGCGACTCGCGGATGCTGGTGGAGAAATACCTGCTCAAGCCGCGTCACGTGGAAATCCAGGTATTCGCCGATCAACACGGCAACTGCCTGTACCTCAACGAGCGGGATTGCTCGATTCAGCGTCGGCACCAGAAAGTCGTCGAGGAAGCGCCGGCCCCGGGCCTCAGCCGCGAGTTGCGCCAGGCAATGGGCGAAGCGGCGGTGCGTGCCGCCCAGGCCATCGGTTATGTCGGTGCCGGCACGGTGGAGTTCCTGCTGGATTCGCGTGGCGAGTTCTTCTTCATGGAGATGAACACCCGCCTGCAGGTCGAGCACCCGGTCACCGAGGCCATCACGGGCCTGGATCTGGTGGCCTGGCAGATTCGCGTCGCCCAGGGTGAAGCGCTGCCCATCACCCAGGCCCAGGTGCCGCTGATCGGGCATGCGATTGAAGTGCGCTTGTACGCCGAAGACCCTGGCAACGACTTCCTGCCGGCTACCGGGCAATTGGCGCTGTACCGGGAATCCGCCGCAGGCCCGGGGCGCCGCGTCGACAGCGGGGTCGAGGAAGGCGATGTGATTTCGCCGTTCTATGACCCGATGCTGGGCAAGTTGATTGCCTGGGGTGAAGACCGCGAACAGGCACGCCTGCGCTTGCTCAGCATGCTCGATGAGTTCGCCATTGGCGGTTTGAAGACCAACATCGCTTTCCTGCGCAGAATCGTCGCTCACCCGGCTTTCGCTGCAGCTGAACTAGATACCGGATTTATCCCACGCTATCAGGAACAATTACTGCCAGCGCCTACAGCGCTCAGTGATGAATTCTGGCAGGCTGCCGCCCAGGCTTTCGCCCAAAGTCAGGCGCCGAGCGTGCGCCACGACGATCCGAGCTCGCCCTGGGCCAGCGGCACTGGCTTACGCCTGGGATTGCCTGCTGAAACGACCCTGCACCTGAGCTGCGAAAGCGAAGACCGCGCCCTCACTTTGGTTGTCGCCGGCACCGCACAGCTCAAGGGTGAGCACCTGCAGCTCGAGGTCGAAGGGGTGCGGCATCAGGTGCAAGCCATTCGTCAGGCAAACCGCCTGTACCTGCAATGGCAGGGTGAATTGCGCTGCATCACGGCGTACGACCCGATTGCCGCCGTGGAAGCCAGCCACGGCCATCAGGGCGGCCTGACCGCACCGATGAACGGCAGCATCGTCCGGGTTCTGGTAGAGCCTGGGCAAAAGGTCGAGGCCGGGGCGCAACTGGTGGTGCTTGAAGCGATGAAAATGGAGCACAGCATTCGTGCGCCCCAGGATGGGGTGATCAAGGCGCTGTATTGCCAGGAAGGCGAGATGGTCAACGAAGGCAGTGCGTTGGTCGAGCTGGAATAACGGAGTGTGAATGGCAGGTCCCGTGACGAGGGACCTGTCTGGTTAGAACCTGGCAGTGGCCTGCACCACTACACCAATGATCTGACAGTCTTCAGTGAACAGGACTTTGGGATAAGTCGGATTCAAGGGTACGAGATAGCGCTCACCGCCCTCTTCACTCAGCTTGCGGAACGTCGCCTCGGCGCTATGGGCCCATTGCGCAATCACCAGTTTACCTGGCTCCGCCGGCACGGCGGGATCGACCAGGACCAGCATGTCGTTAGCAATGCTGGTGCCACTGGGCGCCGTCATCGCATCCCCCACGACCACTAGCCAGAATGCCGCCCCCACGGCGTGGTAATCCGACAGTTCGGTACGCTGCTTGCTGATACCGGACGGTGGCGTTTCGCGTACCTCCGATAACGTCCGCCAGTCGCTGACCGGGTAGCGAAAATACGGGTTGAAACGTTGCGCGAGGGCGACTGCGGACTCATTTTCCAGGGCGTCGTCCAGCGCCTCTGCACGCTCGCGAATCACCATGGCGACCTCGAGCGAGCCGAGGCCCAGTTCCTGCAGCACACGGTTCATGTCTTCAAGACTGGGGGTGCGCCTTTTATTGAGCCAATGTCCGACGCCACCCTGTGACATGGCGAGACGCTCCGCGAGTTTTTCCTGAGTGATTTTGAGCTCACTCATCCTGGCCTTGACCAGCTCTATCCATTTATCCATGGGCGGAACAATACTTCGCGCAACCTGACCCTCAACACACATATTGTAGTATTTAATTTGTGGTCATGAATACGAATAGTACTACTATCTTTCCCACTCATTCGCCCCACCCACGGAGTACTACCCCATCATGGATAACCCCAGTAACGAGCCGGCCGATCCCGACGTCGCGATCGATTACACCGCTCTCAAGGATTGCGCAGCCACCCAGCGGGCGCTCGACTATTACTTGAAACCCATTGTTTCAGAGACGCCCAGCGGCGAACGCTTTTTCGCAGTGAGCCGGCATGTCGGCCGCGAGGAAGCCCTGATCCACGCCTCCGACTTGCTGCGCTGTGCGGCCGCCATTGCCCATGAAACAGCAGATAGCCGACACGGTGCGGGTCGCGACCTGGCGTTGTCGATCGGGCATATGGTCGATATGGCGAAAGCCATGGTGGACAGGTCCCTTGAAGCCGACAGCCACAAGTAACGAGATGAAATGAAAGCGAGAATGGCCGGATCAGGGTCGATCCTGGACTCAGGGTTCAGCGGCAGGAAAATTATTTCCCGGGAGACGGGTAAAAAGGTTTGACTTGCAAATGATAATGATTATTATTGCAAGCAACTGGTCGCGAGATCAGTTGGATAGACCAAGGGACCTTAGGTCGGACTCTTGGAATATCTCCTCATCAGGCTAATCACGGTTTTTGACCCGGCTTTTTGCCGGGTCTTTTTTTTGCCAGTTATTCTGGCTTTGGCTTCAGGCTAATGAAGACTGGTGTTGCTAAATTCGATGGCGCGAATGATATCAAAAGAGCACCTTTTTGCAACAAGCCGCCCAAAACCCATCGAAAATAGCACTTGAGAATCAATCGCATAAACACTAAGCTGCGGCTGCGTCAAGGACGACGCCCCCCCCCTTTTATTCCCGTAAATGCCCTCGGTTTTACCCCCCGCCCGTGTAAAGTAGCGTCATAACAATCATATTCAGGATGAGATTATGACCGTGGCTCAGCGTCCCCTTGAAATCACCGCCAACTTCGACAGCGGCAACATCGAAGTGCTGGACCTCAGCAATCCCCTGCAACCCCTGCTCGCCATCAAGCCCGACACCCGTAGCCCGCACTTTCAATGGTTCCATTTCAAGGCCAGCGGCCTGCACGTGGGCCAGGATCACTGGTTTCGCCTGAGCAATGCCAGCAAGTCCTCCTACAACAAGGCCTGGGACGGTTATCAGGCGGTGGCCTCCTACGATCACGTCAACTGGTTCCGTGTACCAACCATCTTCGAGGGCGACTGCCTGCGCTTCAGCCTCGAAGCCACCGCCACCCACGCCTGGTTTGCCTATTTCGAACCCTACAGCCGTGGGCGCCACGATTGGTTGATCGACCAGGCGCTGACCAAAGCCGGCACCGAATTGCTGGCCACCGGCAAGAGCGTCGAGGGTCGCGACATTCAATTGTTGCGCAAAGGCAGCGGCGCAGAGGGTCAGCGCAAGGTGTGGATCATCGCCCAGCAGCACCCCGGCGAGCACATGGCCGAGTGGTTCATGGAAGGGGTCATTGAGCGCCTGGAAAAACACGACGATCCGATTCTGAACAAACTTCTGGCCAGCGCCGATTTGTACCTGGTGCCGAACATGAATCCGGACGGCGCCTTCCATGGCCACCTGCGCACCAACGCCATGGGCCAGGACCTCAACCGCGCCTGGCAGAGCGCCAGCCCGGAACTCAGCCCGGAAGTGTTTTTCGTCCAGCAGCAAATGGAGAAATACGGCGTCGACCTGTTCCTCGATATCCACGGTGACGAGGAAATACCCCACGTGTTCACCGCCGGTTGCGAAGGCAACCCAGGCTACACGCCGCGCATCGAGAAGCTCGAAGAGCATTTCCGCAGCCACCTGAAACACACCACCAAGGACTTCCAGACCAAGTACGGCTACACGCGCGACGAGCCGGGAAAAGCCAACATGACCCTGGCCTGCAACAGCGTCGGTCAGAAGTTCGACTGCCTGTCACTGACCCTGGAAATGCCGTTCAAGGACCACGACGATCATCCGAATCCCCATACCGGCTGGTCGGGCAAGCGCTCGATGCAGTTGGGTAAGGATGTGTTGACCACAGTGGCGGACATGGTCGGTACCCTGCGCTAAGAAAACCGCCTGCGGACGTGATCCTGGGCAAGGATCACGTCCAGGCGCATTTCACTGCGCCGCAATCCGCCGACAATCCTCCGGCTCCAGCAACCGCCCATCCTCCGAACGCAGCGCCCTGCCCAATCAGTGATCCTTGCCCGATAACATGCTCTGCAACACCCCGTCACGCCGCACCCAACCGTGAAAGAGCGCTGCGGCCAGGTGCAACAACACCGTGAGGAACAACAGATACGCCAGATAGCCATGGGCCTTGCGCAAAAAGGCGAACAGCGAAGCATTGGCCGGCACGATTGCCGGAAGCTGCACGGCGCCCCCCAAGGTCACCGGGTCGCCCGCCGCCGAGATCATCGCCCAGCCCAGCAAGGGCAGCACCACCATCAGCCCATACAGGAGCAGATGGGAGGCCTTGGCGGCCAATACTTGCCAGCCCGGCAAGTCGGCCGGCAATGGCGGTTGGCGGGTGGCAAAGCGCACGAAGATTCGCACGATCACCAGCAGCAGGATCGCCACGCCCAGCGGCTTGTGCAGGTGGATCAGCCACTCATGGCGCTCGGACACCGAGGCCACCATGCCAGCACCGATAAACAACATGGCGATGATCATCACGGCCATCAGCCAGTGCAGCAGCCTTGCGACTGCGGCGAAATGCTTCGGTTGCGCACTCATTGTGCCGCCTCCTGGTTAACGCCAGGCAACTGGCTGACTTCACTGGTGCGTCGCAGGTACGAACGGGCGTAAGCCGCCGAACGCGCCGCGAGCAAAGGGTCTTTCGAGGCTTCGATGCCACTGGGCAGAATCAACGGGTCGTAGTTGATGTCCCGGCACTCGCCACTGCTCTGCGCCTGGCTGCCTTGCAGCACCAGAGTCCCGGCGTTCAAGACTTTGCGCGTGGCCGGCCAGGCTTTACTGGCGTCGTCGGTGGGGTCGCCCGGATCGGCCAAGGTGATCTGCAACTGCCAGCGCAAAGGGCCGGCCCGCAGCCGCTCGAGCAAGTCCTTTTCGAGGAAGTCGGCGCCCTGGGGCGGGCCGCTCACAGCGCCGTCCCGGGCGATCGGCACCACGCCCCAGCGAACGGCCTGACGCTGGCCGGCCGCATTGACCAGATAAAACGCATTGATCCCGTTGTAGGTCTCGGTGGCGTAGCTGGCCGACGGCTTGGCCGTCTTGACCCATTGCAGGAAGGGGCCGGTTTCCGGGTGCGCGGCAAAAAAAGCCGGTGCGGCGGCGGGATCGGGCTTGCCGGTGGCGGGCATCGGTGACTGTGCCTGCTGCAATTGATAGAACGCCTCAGGCGTGCCCACCGGGAACACCGGCATGCTGTTCATGCCAGTGCGCCATTGCTGGCCGTCCGCCTGATTGAAGCGCAGCGCCAGGCTGCGGATCGGTACACTGTTGTCGGGTGCGTAGGGATTGCCGCCCGGCAAGGCAAAGCGCCCGACCACCGGGGTGCGCGGCGCATTGAAGACCTGGGCAGTGGAGTACGCCCGTGCTTCTTCACTGCTCTCGAAGTAACCGGTCACGCACACGCCTTTGGCGTGGTTACGGCGAAAGCCCTGATGAACGCCGCCGTTCTTCTCAAGGACATTGACCAACGCATCGGGTGTCAGGCGCTGTGGGTCAAGCGAGCCATTAACGTAGGCGAAAGCCGCCGCGAGGCCGCCAACCACCACGCCGATTCCGGCGAGGCGCAGGGCCAGGCTCATGAAGCTCAAGGGTTGTCTGTCGCGCGGCGGTGCAGGATCTACCATGGAACACTCCGGGGCCGAGAATGGCTTGTGGCAAGGACAAGGCAGACGCAGGCCGCGCAGGTTTATTCCCTGGCCCGCTGTTTATTTTTTCGACGCGGGAATAATCTTCATGGCCAAGCGTCTCTCTCGTCCCAAGCGTAGTGTCTGGCCCGACCACCATGAATCCTTTCGACGAACAGTTACGTGAACTCATCCCCAGGCTGCGGCGTTTTGCCGTGTCACTGACGCGTAATCCGAGCAGCGCCGACGACCTCGTGCAGTCCTGCCTGGAGCGCGCCTTGTCGAGTTGGGGTGGCAAACACCCGGAAGGTGATCTGCGGGCCTGGCTGTTTGCGATTCTGTACCGGCAGTTTCTCGATGCCCATCGCCGTTCGCGGCGCTATGCGCGCATGCTCGAATTCTTCACCGGCCGCGACGAGCCACAGCCGTCGCTGGAGCGCACCGTGATCGCGCAAAGCACCCTGGAAGCCTTCGACCGCCTGCCCACCGAGCAACGTGCACTGTTGCTCTGGGTTTCGGTGGAGGGCTTGAGTTATAAAGAAGTGGCCGAGATTCTCCAGGTGCCCACCGGTACCGTGATGTCGCGTCTGTCCCGTGCCCGCCAGGCCTTGCGCCAGCTCAGCGACGGTGAAATCAGCAGCCCTTCCCTGCGGATACTCAAATGATCAGCATGCCCCCCAGCATCAACGACCTGCACGCCTACGTTGACCATCAGTTGAACGATGCCGACCGGCGCCTGGTGGAAACCTACCTGGTGGCCAATCCGCAGATGGCCGGACAGGTTCGCGCCTGGCAACAGGACGCGCAGCAGCTGCGGGCAGCCCTCGGTGGAGCGCTGCAACAACCTGACAACCCGGCACTCGACCCGACGCTGATTCGCCAGCGCAGCCAGCGTCAGTCGCGGCGCCACCTGGCGAGCGCCGCCATGCTGTTGCTGGCGCTGGGTGTGGGTGGCTTAAGTGGCTGGCAAGCGCGGCAGATGAGCCTGCCCCTTGCCTCGACCCTGCCGATGACCGATGCCCTGCAGGCCTACCGACTGTTCGCCCAACTGGGCATCCTGCCCGCCGACTACAAGGTCAGCGACGAAGGCAATATTCAAGGCTGGCTGGATCACTACTTCGCCCAGGCCAATCGCTTGCCGGACCTTGCCAGTTCCGGCTTTCGACCGGTCAGCGGACGCCTGCTCAGCACCGACCAGGGCCCGGCGGCCATGGTCATGTACCAAGACCAGGGCGGGCGCAAGATCAGCTTCTATATTCGTCCGCCCGGCCCGCGCAACAACCTGCTGCCCAAGGGCAGTCGCAGTGACGGTGAATTGCAGGCGCAGTACTGGTCCGGGGCGGGTTACAACTACGCGATGGTCAGTGAAGCGCGGGACCCGGCGACGCGGATCATCGAGCAAACGCTGAATTTTTAAAAACCGACATCCAGCACTACGTTGTCCAGGTAATTGCCGACCTTACCCCAACGGGTGGTGCCGGCGCTCTTGAAGATGTCGTAAGCGAGAAATTGTTCGCCCGCACTCATCTGCCGCCGCCCGCCTGCACTGACCGGATGTTCGCCGTCGTCGAGGCCGACGGTGTAGGCGCTGCCCTTGGTGCAGGCGAGGTGGATGGTCTGGCTGGTGACGGGAACGAAGGCGCTGACCACCGGCGCGCTGCCGAAGGCAATATTTGGCGCGGTGATCAGGCTGTCGGTCAGGCCATCGCGCTTGCGCCGAGCGTCACGCTGGCGACAGCCAAGACCATTGATCCTTTCACGGCCTCAATCCTTTTGAGGGGGAACACGTTGCAGGTTAGCAATCCAGATTTATTCCGCCAGTCCGCGCCACCAATTCCGACAGAGCTGCGTTGTGATTTCGTACCCAGTCCCGCGTAAAATCCAGGGTTATCCATGCGCTAACCCTGTACCAACAGCTATTTTTTGTTCAACTTCTTGGCAGGCCCGCTTCCTGCCACTGGCCGCTCATTTATGCCTGCGGTTACCATTGCCCGCAAAACCCGTAGGGAAACTTACCCTTGACCGTTCGCCCGCCTGATCGCTCACGATTCACCGCACGCTGGCCGGCGTTGCGCGGACTGTTGCGCAACGCCTTCAGACGCGCCCCCCACAACGGCGCCAATGGCCGATTGATTCACGACTATTTCCGACACAAGGCGCAGTCCCAGGGCTATACCCTCAGCCACAGCCAGCAACGGGTGATCGAATGCATGGCGCAATTGGCCAGCGCCCTGCCCGCCACGGCTGCACCGGGCCAGGTGCCCCGCAGCCTGTACCTGTATGGCGCAGTGGGCCGGGGCAAGAGCTGGTTGCTTGACGGATTCTTCAAGGCACTGCCGGTCGAGGAAAAACAGCGCCTGCACTTCCATGATTTTTTCGCCCAACTGCACCAGGGCATGTTCAACCACCAGGGCTCGCCGGATGCCTTGGCCGACACCCTGGATGATTTGCTCAAACAATGCCGGGTGCTGTGTTTCGACGAATTCCACGTCCACGACATTGGCGATGCCATGCTCATCACGCGGTTGTTCAAGGCGTTGTTCCAGCGCGGCATCCTGCTGCTGGTCACGTCCAACTACCCGCCCCAGGGCTTGCTGCCCAACCCGCTTTACCATGCGCGGTTCAAGCCGGTGATCGACCTGATCAATGCGCGCATGCAGGTCATGGAAGTCGGCGGCCCCCACGACTATCGCAGCCAGGTACGCAACCATTCCCAGCAGGTGTTTACCCAGGGCCAGTACGTCTGGCCCGGCACCGCGAACCAGCGCCAGGTCCTGCTGTTGCCCCCCGCCGAGGCGACGAGCATCACATTGCAAGTCGGCACCCGCCAGTTGCAGGCTCGTTACTGTGCCCAACGTACCGTCGCCTTCACCTTCAACGACTTGTGCGAACAACCCACGGCCGTCATGGACTACCTGGAGCTGTGCCGACGTTTCGATACCTGGATCGTCGACGGACTGCCGGATCTGGCTGACTGCCCGATCGCCATCCAGCAACGCTTCATCAATCTCATCGACGTCCTTTACGACCAGGACAAACGCCTGGTCCTGCTGGGTCAGCGCGCACTGCGTGAACACCTGGGCGGTGACGCCATCGATCTCGCGCGCACCCGTAGCCGTCTCGGCCAGTTGGTGGAAATCACCGCCGGACAATAAGCCACCCTGCCCCCGGTGCCGGGGGGTATCATGCCGGCACTTTTTAGGCTCTCACTGGCTGGATCTGTCCATGCACACCCTTGCACAACTGCGCGCCGGCGAATTGGCAGGCATCAAACGACTGGACCTGGCGTGCGGCCTGACCGAGTTTCCCGAGGACATCTTCAACCTGGCAGACTCGCTCGAAGTGCTCAACCTCAGCGGCAACGCCCTGAGCCGGCTGCCCGACGACCTGTATCGGCTGACTCACTTGCGCGTGCTGTTCTGCTCGGACAACCAGTTCCGTGAGCTGCCCGCCTGCCTGGGCCAATGTGCGCAATTGAGCATGATCGGCTTCAAGGCCAATCGCCTTGAACGGGTGCCCGCCGCCGCACTGCCGCCGCAGTTGCGCTGGCTGATCCTCACCGACAACTGCATCAGCGAGTTACCGGACGAGCTGGGCGCAAGACCGCAGTTGCAAAAGCTGATGCTCGCCGGCAATCGTCTGCAGAGACTGCCGTCGAGCCTGAGTCAGTGCCACAAGCTGGAGCTGTTGCGCATTGCCGCCAACCGCCTGAGCGAACTGCCACAGTGGTTACTGACCCTGCCGGCGCTGGCTTGGCTGGCGTACGCCGGCAATCCGCTGGAATCGCAGGGCAACACAGACGCGCTGGCCAATACCGCGCCCATTCCCTGGCGCGAATTGACCCTCGGCCAATGCCTGGGCGAAGGGGCCTCGGGGGTGATTCACCAGGCAGCCTGGCAACCGCCCGAGGCAGCGGCGCAACAGGTTGCGGTCAAGCTCTACAAAGGGCAGATGACCAGTGACGGTTCGCCCTTGCATGAAATGCAGGCCTGCGTCACCGCAGGCCTGCACCCAAACCTGATTCGCATACTCGGGCGGGTGGTCGACCATCCCCGGCAGCAAGCGGGACTGGTGATGCAGTTGATCGCACCGAACTATCGCAATCTGGCAGCGTTGCCCAGCCTGGACTCCTGCAGCCGCGATCTGTATGCCCCTGGCACTCGATTCGCCCCATCCGTAGCCTTGAATATCGCCTGCGGCATCGCCTCAGCGGCCGGACACTTGCATGAGCAAGGCATTACCCATGGCGACCTGTACGGCCACAACACCTTGTATAACGAGCACGGTGACTGCCTGTTGGGCGACTTCGGCGCGGCCTCGTTCCATGCCACCGCCGACACCCTGGAAACCCGCGCGCTGCAACGCATCGAAGTGCGCGCCTTCGGGATTTTGCTGGGGGAATTGCTGGAACGTATCGACTCGGGCTTGAGCAACGAGCGACGTCAGGCGTTGTGGGCATTGCAGGAAGATTGCTGTCAGCCAGAGGTACTGGCGCGACCTTGCTTCAAGGACATCCAGGCGGCATTACGCTCAGCCTGAACTGTGGCAAACGTGGAGCGGGGATCACCCGCTCCAGCCTGTCGGAGGGAATTAACCCGCCAAACCGACGAACATGTCCTGCACGTCGTCGTGGTTGTCCAGCCCTTCGAGGAAGGCTTCGACTTCTTCCATCTGCGCATCGGTCAGGCCGCTGACCGGGTTCTTCGGCTTGTAGCCCAGTTTGGCCGACAATACGGTGAAACCCTGGTCCGGCAGGGCTTTCTGCACCGCGTCCAGATCAGTGGCTTCGGTGATGAACAGGGTGGCGTTGCCTTCGCCCGGTTCGAAATCCTGGGCACCCGCTTCGATGGCGGCCATTTCCGGATCGGCGTCCGGGTTTGCCGGCTCGGCTTCGATCATGCCGACGTGGTCGAAATCCCAGGCCACGGAGCCGGATGCGCCCAGCTGGCCCTTACGGAAGGCCACACGGATTTCAGCGACGGTGCGGTTGATGTTGTCGGTCACGCACTCGACGATCAGCGGAACCTGATGCGGCGCGAAACCTTCGTAGGTCACACGGTGGTATTGGACCGTCTCGCCCAATTGACCCGAACCCTTCTTGATCGCACGTTCCAGGGTTTCACGGGGCATCGAGGCTTTCTTGGCCTGTTCAACTACCAGGCGCAAATGCGCGTTGGTCGAGATATCGGCACCGTTACGCGCAGCAATGGTGATTTCCTTCACCAGTTTGCCGAAGATTTTCCCCTTGGCGTTGGCTGCCGCTTCTTTGTGTTTAACCTTCCACTGTGCGCCCATTACTCACTCTCTTGATCAGTGGCGCCGAGACATCTATTGGCCGACGCTTTGCGCCAGTTTATACGGCAAGAAGTTGGCAATCGACCAAAAAGTTAATCCTGTGATCGACATATTCACACGCAGTTGTAGGGCTTTTCTGAAATGTGGTCCCGGACTGACTATTGGTGATTGTTGTTTCGTAACCTCTATGCCCGAACTTCACGGCAGAAGAGAGTTTGATGCTCAACGACATGGAAAGCCGCCCTACCCTGACCTTCACCACCACCGCCCAGCGCTTTATGGTGCGCCGTTTCAGCGGTCGCGAAGCCCTCAACCAGCTCTACCAGTTCGAGATCGATGTGGCGGGCCCGGCACTGGAACTGCAGCAATCACTGCATCAACCTGCTCTTCTCGCGCTGACTGCGCAGGCAATGATTCACGGCACCATTCACAGTGCGAGCCGGTATTACGAGGGTCCGCAGCACGTCGGCTATCGCCTGATGCTTGGCCCTCATCTGCGGGTCCTGGACCAGCCCCGGCGGCGTCGAATATGGCAGCAATCGAGTGTCCCGCAGATCCTGCGATGCTTGCTGCAAGAGCACCAGCTACCAGAGGACAGCTACCGTTTCGATCTGCCTCACGGCGTCTACCCGCCTCGTGAACTGTGCATTCAGTACGCTGAAAGCGACCTGCAACTGCTGCACAGGTTGTGCGAAGAAGAAGGCATTCATTTTCACTTTGAACACCACCCGCAGCAGCATGTGCTGGTGTTTGCCGAGGACAGTGGCAGCTTCATCCGACAGCCCCTCGAGACGCGCTTTGATCCTGGCGCGGCCCATGGTCATCCGCCGGTAATCCAGCAACTGACCCAATCCCTTGGCCGCCCCCACGATGTGCTACACCCCACTTTGCGCCGAACTGATTTCCACGGCGCACCCTTCACGCTTGACGAAGCGGCCAATCAGTCTCACTGCGCCGCGCCCCCGTCCGGTGCGCGCCTCAGCCCCGCGCAAGCCCACCAGAACCAATTGGGACGACGCGAATTGGAGCGCCTGCGCTGCCTTGACCAACACATCGACGGACGCAGCACCGACGCAGCCATGAGTACCGGACGCATCCTGCAAGTCAGCGGACATCCACGGGCATCGCTCAATGACCAATGGCTGCTGTACGAGCTGCAGCACCATTTCCAGATGCCGGAGGACGGCCACACCGCTGCGTACCACAATCGCTTCAAGGCCATTCCCTGGTCGACCGAGTTCCGCCCACCCTTCAAGGCTGCAAAACCCTGCATCAACGGCTTGCAGATTGGCCGCGTCATCGAACCGGCGCGCCTCGACGACAACAATCGCCTGCAGGTCCAGCTGTGGCCAACGCATCCTGATGGGCACGCTGGCCAGGGCGTATGGCTACCAGTCATCCACAGCGGCAGCGGACAGGCGAATTTGCCGAAGGCCGGGAGCGACGTTCACGTCAGTTTCCTTGAGGGAGATCCCGATCGACCGGTGCTGTGTGCGACAGACACCTACGCCTGCGCCGGAGAGGAGCCGCAGTCCATCAGTCTTGCCGCCAATGGCAATGTGCTGCACATCAATCCGAACAGCATCACCTTGTCCGGCCCGATGCTCGATGGCCTTCCGGCCGGCGCCTCGGAGCCAGCGGTCACCGATGAAGCCAACCCGGCACCGGAGCAACCATGGCGCAGTGAGATTTATCTGTTTGAACGACCGCCGGCGACCAGCGACCGCCTGGCTGATACGCCCTGGTACATCGTGCGCATGCCCGACTCAGGTATCACCCGCGCGGGAAGTCTCGAGCAAAAGGACGTTTTGATCCACGGCACCAGTTCGGAGCATGGCGAACTCGCGCTGAGCGTCCAACAGAAGACCCGCCTGGCGTCCGAGTTCGCGCGCACTCCCGAGCAACTTTGCCTCATGTATTCGGGACACTGCGTGCTGTTGGCAGAATATGTCCGGCAACACTGGGACAGTCGGCAACGCCTGGCACTTATCGAATGCGCCAGGTCGGCCGAGCGGCATCAGCGCTGCGCGGAAAATCATCTGCTGTTCGAATGGCTGTTGCCGCCGTCCGGCAAGGCAACGTGAAGCTCATCAGCCCTTGTCGGCCTTGCCAGCAGCGGCGGCAAACTTCGCCAGGTGCTGGTCCAGCCGCCGAGGTCGCCGGCCGTGATCCTCCGCCCGCTCCTTGCGGCGGATCGCATTGCGCACAATCAGCGAACCCAGGTAGCGAATCGGTTCCGGCGGAAAGTAGCCCAGTGGCCCGTTGACCAGCGGCGATCGAGTCCAGGGGTTGTCCAGGCCCAACACCATTGACGAAAGGATCTGCCCGCCCATGTGGCAGGGTCCGACACCGCTCCCGGAGTAGCCAAAGCCATAAAACACATTGCCGCTGGCACTCATTTGCCCGAAAAACGGCAGGCCGGTCACTGAGCGATCCGAAGGTCCGTTCCAGGTGGCCGCCACCGGCACCTCGGCGAATGCCGGGAAGAACTGCGCCAGGCTGGTGCGCAACAATCCGGCGTAGGGAGACGGCTGATCGAACACCGGCAGCATTTTGCCGCCGTAGGCAAAGGTATTACCGCCCTTGCCGAGCATGATCCGGCCATCCGGGGTGTTGTGGTAGTAGTGCACGAAAATCCGCGAGTCGAGGACCGTCACGCCGCTAGTCAGGCCAATCGACTTGAGCAAATCCGGACGCGGTTCGGTGATCAGCATGTCGCTGGAAACAATCGCCACGCTGCGCTCGAAACGCGGAAAGGCGCGGGCCATCCAGGCGTTCATCGCCAGCACCACGCGCCCCGCGCGAATCCGCCCGAGCAGTGTCTTGATCACTGCCGGGCGGCCTTCTTCAAGGCCGATCATGGCGGTGTTTTCATGAATCCGCACACCCAGTTGCAACGCCACCCGCCGCAGACCACGCACCAGTTTGCCCGGCTGCACACTGGCGGCTGCCGGGGAAAACCAACCTTCCAGGTGCTGACTCGAACCGGCCATGCGCTGTACGTCGGCCAGCGGACGCTTGCTGAACGAATTGATGCCCTGTCGCTCCAGCGCACTGATGACGCTGTCGGTCGCCCCGCATTGGGCGCGATTGGTCGCAGTGTAGAGCGTACCGTCGAGGCGAAAGTCGGCGTCCACCGCGTACTGTTCGCAAAAAGCCCCGATGGCATGGATGCTCTGCTCCGACGCCTTGACCAGTCGCACTGCCTCCTCGACGCCGAACAGGCGCTCCAGGGTGAAGTACTTGGCCGACCAGGACAGCGCGCAACCACCGTTGCGACCACTGGCGCCGGCTCCGCAAATATCGGCCTCGATCAACAGGACATCGAGGTCGGGTTGCTGCTGCTTGAGCATGATCGCCGTCCACAAGCCAGTGTAACCGCCACCGACAATGCACACCTCGGCGTGGGTATCACCGGCCAGGGGTGAGCTGGCTGCCGATGTTTCGGCGTCCAGTGCCTGGGCGAGCCAAAAGGGTCTCATGGTCTATCTCCTGTTTCGTGGGCACAGCCCCGCCGACGACCAGATCATGGCCGTCAACAGGATCTGTAGACAGCGGGATCAGGTGCGCAGTGGCTTGATCGCCATTGGCGTGTTGGGGACGTAGGCGTTATCGGTCCTGAGCGCGACCGGCCGACTGTTCCAGTGTGGAATCAGCACCAGCGCGGAGAACATGGCGCAACCGGCGAACACGATGAACACCGTGACGGTGTCGAAATAACCCGGCAGCAGACCGCCCAGAATCGCGCCCACCGAGCCGCAGCCATTGACGAAACCTGCGGCCGTGGCGCCAGCCCTGGCGGTGCCGAAATCAATCGCCGCCGCGCCGCTGATCATCGAGTCCGGTCCATACAGGGTCAGGCCCATGACAAACAACAGCGCCACCACCAACAGTACGCTGCCGGTATGCAGGGCGCCCATGAACAGCGCCAGGGTAACCGTCAGGGCCAACAGACTGAGGACACAGGCCGGCATGCGCCGCGCACCGAACAATTTGTCCGAGGCCAGGCCCAGCAGGATCGGCCCGAGCAAGCCGGCGAGTTCGAACGCGGTCGGAATGATCGCAGCGCCGACTTTGCCCACCGAGGGCATTTGCTCGAAGACAATCACCGGCCCCCATAACAGGATCGCGTAACGCGCCGGCTTGAGCATGAAGTACGCCAGGCCCAGGGTCAGTACCGTGCGATTGCGCAAAATGTCTCGCAGCGGCGCCAATACACTGACCTTGCCTTGCGCCTGGACTTCCTCGGCACTGAGCTGCGGTTCCGGCTCAACGGCGGGCAAGCCGACGTCTTCGGGCTTGTTGCGCTGAAAGATAAAGAACAGCAGCGCGACGAACGCCACCACCACCGCGCTGGAGATAAACGCCGCGTGCCAGCTGCCGATGTAGGTATAGGCCCACCATCCGGCAAAGGGCGATGCCACCAGCCCGCCGAAGGCGTAGCACGAACTCCAGAGCCCCAGTACCCGTCCTCGCTGTTGAGCGGGGTAAAAACTGCCGATGTTCTTGCACAGCCCCGACCAGCCGGTGGACTGCGCCAGGCCCTGAATCAGCATGCAGGTGGCAAAGATCGGCAAGGTGGCGAAGCTGCCCATCACCACTGCCGCCGCAGCGGAAATCAACAACCCGCCGAGCACCACCACCCGTGGCCCAAAGCGGTCAGCGAGCATGCCCCAGGCGAATTGCCCGACGGCATAGGCCGCGAGGTAGATCGCATCAAGGTTGGCCATGGCCATTTTGTCGAGGTGGAAGGTAGGGTCCTCGCCGATACCCAGCTTGGCCACCGAGAAGGCTTTTCGAGTGAAGTAAAAGGCTGCGTATGCGAGCCAGGTGATGGCGAAGATTTGCACGCGCCAACGCTTGATGGAGCCGATGTGCTTATTCATTGTGGATCTGACCTCAGGGTGTGAGTGTGCCGGCAGATTCAGAAAGCAAAACGCCTGTGTTTTTATTGTTGAGCACTGCGGCAAGACCTCTTTAACTGAAGCCTTACCGGTCAGATGAGTCCTGTTCCATCCCTGTCTCGAGATTTCCATGCGCGCCAGGATCATGGCCATCACCGCAAGTCGAACGACCCGTCGGCGACAGTTACAGCGATAAAAACAATTACTGATTAATAAGTGAAATCGATTTATCGTATTTCAAATATAAGCACAGCTTGTAAGAGGCCTTCCGATGTCGGTATCCCACACCCAGCTCAAGGCTTTTCATGCGGTCGCTCAGCATGGCAGCTTCACCAAGGCTGCCGAACGCCTGTTCCTGACCCAACCGGCGATTTCCGATCAAGTGCGCAAACTCGAAGAACGCTTCGGCGTTTTGCTGTTTCATCGCAACAAACGCTCGGTACGCCTCACCGACCTGGGCGAACGCCTGCTGAATATCACCCAGCGCCTGTTCGTCATCGAAGCGCAAGCCCACGAACTGCTGCAAGACTCCCAGGCTCTGCAAACCGGCAGCCTGATCCTCGCGGTGGATGCGCCGGTGCACGTGCTGCCGCAGATCGCCCGCTTCTGCGAGCGCTACCCCGGCATCAGCGTGAAGATAGAAACCGGCAACACCGACGAATCGTTGTTTCGGCTGTTCAACTATCAGGCTGACCTGGCGTTGCTCGGCCGCGATGTCAGCGACGAACGCCTGCTGTCGTTACCTCTGCGCGACGATCCGATGGTTGCCTTCGTCTCGCGTAATCACCCCTGGGCAGATCGCGAGTCCATCTGCCTGGCGGACCTGGATGACACACCACTGGTTTTGCGCGAAGTCGGCTCGGTGACCCGCCAGACCCTGGAAGAAGAAATGGCTCGAGCCGGCTTTCGCATCCGCCCGGCGATCTCGGTGGAAGGCCGCGAAGCCGCCCGCGAGGCGGTGGTGGTGGGGATTGGCGTGGGGGTGGTGTCGGCCGCCGAGTTTGGCGCCGACGCGCGGGTCTGCGCGCTGCCGATCATCGACTGCACCCGGCGCCTGACCGAGACCCTGGTCTGCCTGCGCGAACAGAGCTCACGACGGGTGGTGGCGACGTTCCTGCAAATGGTCCGCGAAAGCCTGGAGTAACAGAGTCAGCCCCTAAGTTGCAGGTGCCAAGGCAAAAAACGCCTGAATCAGACGCAAGTCCCGACGGCGCTCCAGGCACCCCAGTAAGTGGCGATTGAGCAGCCCTTCGCCAACAATCGGCACAGCGCACACCCGCGGGTCGGGACTGACCTCCACCGATGCCACCACCCCGACCCCCAACTGCGCCGCCACCGCTTCGGTCACCGCCTCGCGGCTGTCCAGTTCCAGCAGCACCCGTGGGCTGATGCGTGCCTGAGCACAGGCCTCGTCGAATGTGCGACGGGTGATCGAACTCGGTTCGCGCAAGACCATGATCACCTGATCCAGTTGCTTGAGTGCCACCCCCTCGGCTTGCGCCCAGGGATGTCCCTGCGGCACCAACGCGCACATCCTTGATTCGGTGAGCGCCTGCAAATGCAGGCCCTTGCGCGGATCGACTTCGGTCAGCACGGCGACGTCGGCGTGTTCCGACAGCAGCGCTGCCAGGGTTTCCTGGGCATTGCCCAGCCGCAGGTTGACGGTAATGCCCGGATAACGGGCACGCAGGCTGGCAAGCATCGGCATGACCATGTGCGGACCATCGGCGGCGACCTCCAGGCGCCCGGTCAATAACTGGCGATTGGCTTCCAGCAGCACCTGGGCCTCATCGGCCAGGCCGAACATGGCCCGGGTGATCGCCGCCAACTTGATCCCCTCCTCGGTCAATTCGACCCGTCGCGCAGTGCGCCGCAACAAGGTGATCTGGTAGTGCTCTTCCAGCGCCTTGATGTGGCCCGTCACCGCCGGCTGGCTGATGAACAGGCGGCTCGCGGCCCGGGTGAAGCTGCCTTCACGGGCGACCGCATCAAAAGCACGCAACTGGAACAGGTTCATGAATAAGCCTCACTGATGGCTGGCATAACAACAAACAATTTGATTGATGGCAGCGCAAATTGCAATTTATCTCCCGTAGCTTCATCCCATCGAACGCGAGGACACGAGAATGAGTACTGCCGAACCGATCCTGCTCACCCCCGGCCCACTGACCACATCGGCCCGCACCCGTCAGGCGATGATGGTTGATTGGGGTTCATGGGATGACCGCTTCAATCAATTGACCGCCAGCCTGTGCGAACAACTGCTGGCCATCGTCAACGGCGCCGACAGCCACCACTGCGTGCCCCTGCAAGGCAGCGGCACCTTCGCGGTCGAAGCGGCAATCGGCACCCTGGTGCCACGTGATGGCAAGGTGCTGGTGTTGATCAATGGGGCCTACGGCAAGCGCCTGGCGAAGATCTGCGAAGTGCTGGGTCGCTCGTTCAGTACCTTTGAAACCGCCGAAGACGAACCCACCACTGCCGCCGACGTCGACCGCCTGCTGCAGGCCGATAACAGCATCACTCACGTGGCGTTGATCCACTGCGAAACCAGCACCGGGATCCTCAATCCCCTGCCGGAAATCGCCGAGGTCATCGCTCGCCACGGTAAACGCCTGATCATCGACGCCATGAGCTCTTTCGGCGCGCTGCCGATCGACGCGCAGCAGGTGCCGTTCGACGCCTTGATCGCCGCCAGCGGCAAATGCCTGGAAGGCGTGCCCGGCATGGGTTTCGTCTTCGCTAACAAGGCCGCGCTGGCCAGCGCCGCCGGCAACTCTCATTCGCTGGCCATGGACCTGTTCGACCAGCACAGCTATATGGCCAAGACCGGGCAATGGCGCTTCACCCCGCCTACCCACGTGGTCGCGGCGCTGCACGAAGCCCTGCTGCAATACAACGAAGAAGGCGGCCTGGCCGTGCGCCATCAGCGCTACGCCGCCAATTGCCAGGTGCTGTTGGAAGAAATGGCCCGACTCGGCCTGCGCAGCTTCCTGCCAGCGGCGATCCAGGCACCGATCATTGTCACCTTCCATGCGCCGAAGGACCCGCGCTATCAGTTCAAGGAGTTCTACGAACGGGTCAAGGCCAAGGGATTCATCCTTTATCCGGGCAAATTGACCCAGGTGGAAACCTTCCGCGTGGGCTGCATTGGCCACGTCAACGGCGCCGAGATGCGAGCTGCCGTCGCCGCGGTGGCCGACGTGCTGCGGGAAATGGAAGTCCTGGATATCTGATTCACACCCAATCCTGCATAAAACCGCCATCTCGCTCAGGAACTTACTCACCATGAACTACACCAACCCAACCCAACTGCAAGCCGCCATCCTCGACTGGGCCGGCACCGTGGTCGATTTCGGCTCTTTCGCCCCAACCCAGATTTTTGTCGAAGCGTTCGCCGAGTTTGACGTCCAGGTCTCCATCGAAGAGGCCCGCGGGCCAATGGGCATGGGCAAGTGGGACCACATTCGCACCCTGTGCGATCAGCCGGAAGTGGCAGAACGTTATCGCAAGGTCTTCGGCCGCACCCCGACCGACGATGACGTGACCGCCATCTACCAGCGCTTCATGCCCCTGCAGATCGAAAAAATCGCCGAACACTCGGCGCTGATTCCCGGCGCCCTGGAGACCATCGCCCAGTTGCGTCAGCAGGGGATCAAGATCGGTTCATGCTCCGGTTATCCGAAGCAGGTCATGGACAAGGTCGTCGAACTGGCCGCGACCAATGGCTACATTGCCGATCATGTGGTCGCCACCGACGAAGTGCCCAACGGTCGCCCATGGCCAGCCCAGGCCCTGGCCAACGTCATCGCCCTGGGCATCGACGACGTCGCCGCCTGCGTGAAGATCGACGACACCGTGCCGGGCATTCTCGAAGGCCGTCGCGCCGGCATGTGGACCGTGGCGCTGATCTGCTCGGGCAATGCCCTGGGCCTGACGTATGAGGGTTACCGCGCCCTGGCCAGCGACACCCTGGCCAGCGAGCGCACGCGTATTCACGGTCTGTTCGAAGGTTCGCGCCCGCACTACATGATCGACACCATCACCGATCTGCCGCAGGTCATCGCTGATATCAACCAGCGTCTGGCCCGGGGCGAGATGCCGCAAAGCAGCTGAATGCGAGCACTTGTCAATCACGCCAGCCATTGATAACGGCTGGCGTTTTCATTTACGCCCAATCCCCGTATCAGAGCCTTCGGAGGCTGACAAAAGCTTGATCTGATCCCAACACATCCGCGCAAACAGGATTACAGTTAAAGCACTCCGTCACAGAAGAACGGAACGCTTCAGACCTGACTAGCGAGGAACCACCGTATGCCCTGGAAGAACTCCGACTCACGCTACAGCACCGTCTCGATCGCGCTGCACTGGTTGATGCTGGTGCTGCTGGTCGTGGTGTATGCCACCATCGAACTGCGCGGGATCTTTCCCAAGGGCAGTGGTGGCCGGACCCTGATCAAGGAAGCTCACTTCATGCTCGGTCTAACCGTATTCGTGCTGGTCTGGCTGCGCCTGTTCGCCCGCAGTCTGGGCGTCGCTCCGAAAATCATCCCGGCACCGCCGCAGTGGCAAAGCCTGATGGCCACACTGATGCACATCGCCCTGTATGTTTTCATGATCGGCATGCCGATTCTCGGTTGGATGACCACCAGCGCCGCTGGCAATCAGGTGATGTTCTACGGTATCGACTTGCCGTTGCTGATGTCCGAGAACAAGGATCTGGCCAAGCAACTGCAGGGTTGGCACGTGCTGGGCGGGACCATCGGTTATTGGCTGATCGGCCTGCACGCCTTGGCCGGTATTGCCCATCACTACTATTACCGCGACAACACCCTGCTGCGCATGATGCCCAAGCGCAACTAGCCCACGAAGCCCCGGCGGCCTTGCAAGCCGCCGGTGTGCACGAAAATCAGCCGCGTTCCTGCGGCGAATCGCCCGCCTTCGACCTGTTGTTTGAGCGCCAGCAGCGCCTTGCCGGTGTACAACGGCTCCAGCGCCACACCACTGGCAAGCTCGGTCTCGGCAATGAACGCCAGAAGCTGCGGATCGACTTTGGAAAAACCGCCACGACTGCCATCAAGCAGCTCATAACCGCTATCGGGTAACGCGCCTTCATGGAGGATCGCTGTAATCTGCTGCGCCACGCCATGATCCGCCGGCACCGCCAGCACCCCGTACAGCGGACGTCGCCCGCCTTCAGCCAATATCAGCCCTGCCGCCGTGGTGCCGGTGCCACAGGCCAGCCACCAGCCATCGTGGTCATGCCAGCCCAGGCTGTGCAGTTGCTGCTCGACCAGCGTCAATAACTGCCCACAGCCCCGCGCCCCAAGGATTCCCCCACCGCCTTCCGGCACCGCCCGGAAACCCGGGTACTGCGTCAGCCACGGAATCCAGAAATCCGCCGCATGCCGCGCGCGATAGCCGCCGTAGCCCAACCAATGCAGCTGCATGCCCAAGGCCTGCAAATCGGCCACGGTGGCCGTTTCCTGAGGATGCCCGCGCAGCAGGCCGACGGTGGCGAAACCAAAGCGTTTACCCGCCGCCGCCAGGGCATGCAGGTGATTGGACCAGGGGCCGCCCAGGCTGATGATGCCCTGAGCGTGGGACTCGCTGGCGAGTTTGAGGTGCTCGACCAGCTTGAACCACTTGTTGCCGTTGATCAGCGGATCCATAAGGTCCAGGCGCAACACTGCCACCTCGACTCCGGCACGACGCAGCCAATCCAGGTGCAGGGGTTCGAGCGGGGCGTGAGGTCGCCAGTCAGAAGGGAGAAACATCGGTGGCCGGCTCGGGGAGAAATAGCCCGGATGTTAGCAGCTTCCCTCTCCCCCCTCGCCGACCCGCCGGCGAATTACAGCTCGGCCGCCAGGCGCGAACCCTGGTTGATGGCGCGCTTGGCATCGAGCTCTGCGGCCACATCGGCGCCGCCGATCAAGTGCACGTTCTGCCCGGCAGCCACCAGGCCATCATGCAGCTCACGCAAAGGGTCCTGACCGGCGCAGATCACGATGTTGTCCACCGCCAGCACCTGCGGCTCGCCGGTTTCGCCAATGCGAATGTGCAGGCCCTGATCGTCGATCTTCAGGTACTCGACACTGTTGAGCATCTGCACCTGTTTGTTCTTCAACCCGGTGCGGTGAATCCAGCCGGTGGTCTTGCCCAGGCCATCACCCACCTTGGATTTCTTGCGCTGCAACAGGAACACCTGGCGCGCCGGAGCATGGGGTTGGGCCTGGATTCCGGCGACACCGCCGCGTGCTTCAAGGTGGGTGTCGATGCCCCACTCCTTCCAGAACGCCTCACGGTCCTGACTGGTGGCGACCCCCTGGTGCACGAGGAACTCGCTGACGTCGAAACCGATACCGCCAGCACCGATCACCGCGACGGTCTGACCGACCGGTTTGCGCTGCAGGATCACATCCAGGTAGCTCAGCACCTTGGCATGCTCAACCCCGGGAATGGCTGGCGTGCGCGGTGCGATACCGGTGGCAAGGATCACTTCATCAAAGCCACCGGCCACGAGCTGGGCCACATCGACCCGGGTGTTCAGGCACACCTCGACGTGGGTGGTCTGCAGCTTGCGGTTGAAATAGCGCAGGGTTTCGAAGAACTCTTCCTTGCCCGGCACACGCTTGGCGACGTTGAACTGGCCACCGATTTCACTGGCCGAATCGAACAGCGTCACCTGATGCCCACGCTCGGCCGCCACAGTTGCCGCCGCCAGACCGGCAGGCCCGGCACCCACCACGGCAATTTTCTTGATCTGCTGCACGGCCAGGTAGTTGAGTTCGGTCTCGTGACAGGCACGCGGGTTGACCAGGCACGAGGTCAGCTTGCCGCCAAAGGTGTGGTCCAGGCAGGCCTGGTTGCAACCGATGCAGGTGTTGATTTCGTCGGCGCGACCAGCAGCAGCCTTGTTGACGAAGTCGGGGTCGGCGAGGAATGGCCGGGCCATGGAGACCATGTCAGCGTCGCCCTCAGCGAGAATCTGCTCGGCGACCTCCGGGGTGTTGATGCGGTTGGTGGTGATCAGCGGAATGCTCACCGAACCGCGCAGCTTGGCCGTGACCTTGCTGAAGGCGGCGCGTGGGACCTTGGTGGCGATGGTCGGGATTCGCGCTTCGTGCCAGCCGATGCCGGTGTTGATAATGGTCGCCCCGGCCTGCTCGATAGCCTTGGCCAACTGGACGATTTCTTCCCAGGTGCTGCCGCCTTCCACCAGGTCGAGCATCGACAGGCGGAAAATGATGATGAAGTTCGGACCCGTGGCTTCACGCACCCGACGAACGATTTCCACCGGCAGGCGCATTCGGTTTTCGTAGCTGCCGCCCCAGCGATCAGTGCGGTGGTTGGTGTGGGCGGCGAGGAACTGGTTAATGAAATAACCTTCCGAGCCCATGATCTCGACGCCGTCATACTCGGCTGTTTGCGCCAGTGTCGAGCAGGTGACGAAATCGCTGATCTGTTTCTCGATTCCCTCCTCGTCCAGCTCCTTGGGCTTGAACGGGTTGATCGGTGCCTGAATGGCGCTCGGCGCGACCTGTTTCGGGCTGTAGGCATAACGCCCGGCGTGGAGGATCTGCATGCAGATCTTGCCCCCCGCCTCGTGCACGGCACGGGTGACGATCTGATGCTTGAGCGCTTCTTCGTGGGTGGTCAGCTTGGCCGCGCCCGAATACACCCCGCCCTCATCGTTCGGGCCAATGCCGCCCGTGACCATCAGCCCCACGCCGCCACGGGCGCGCTCGGCAAAATAGGCCGCCATGCGCTCGAAGCCGCCGGGTTTTTCCTCAAGGCCGGTGTGCATCGAACCCATCAGGGTACGGTTGCGCAGCGTGGTAAAACCCAGGTCCAGCGGGGCCAGAAGGTGCGGGTATTGAGCGGCGGTCATTGGAAACTCCACAACGAGCAATCACGGAAAAAGTGCGGGCGCTCATGGGCGTCCATCAGTTATGTGGCACAGACTAAGATCAGGCATGGCGACGCTCAATGACCGAAACTGACAAGTTATTGATCCAAATGCGCAGCAGCCCTTGGCATTCATCTGCCACAGGCCTACCCTAGTCAGCGAATCCTGCACACGGTTGATCCGACGTTTTCCCATGCGCAAACTTTTGTACCTGACCCTGTCCATGGCCCTGGTCGCCGTTATCACCAGCTATGCCATGTGGACCACCGAACGCCCGGCGGGTCACTATCTGTCTGACCTGCGCATCCAGCTTGCGGTCGACCAGGGGGTGCCGGGTGACCGTGGCAATCTCTTGGGCATCCAGCCCCAACTGTTCCCCACTGACTATCAAAGCCCCGAGCGCCTGCACCGCAAGCTCGCTGCCTATCTGCAACAAGCTCGTGATCTCGGCCTGCTCAATGCGAAGACCGTGGTGGTACTGCCGGAGCATGTCGGCACCTGGTTGATGGTCAGCGGCGAAAAGGATGAGTTGTATCAGGCCGCCACCTTTGACGAAGCCATGAATTGGTTGGCAGCGAGCAATCCGCTGCCATTCCTGCGCGCCTGGGTGACGGCCAAGGGCGACAGTCGTGTGGCTGACGCTCACCTGCGGATGAAGGCAAAGAACATGGCCCGGCAGTATCAGGCCCTGTTCGGCGGCCTGGCCCGGGAGTTCCAGGTGACGCTGGTGGCGGGCAGTATTGTTCTGCCTGAGCCAAGGGTCGAAGACGGTAGCCTGAAGATCGGCCGCGGGCCGTTGTACAACGCCAGCCTGGTGTTTGGTCGCGATGGTTTGCCACTGGGCCAGCCGCAGCGCCAGATAAGCCCGAGTGTCGAAGAACGAACATTTATCCAGGCCGACGCCGAGCAGATACTGACGGTCGTCGACACCCCTGCCGGACGCCTGGGCATATTGATCGGCAATGACAGTTGGTACCCCGGCAATTACCGCACGCTCAACGAACAAGGCGCCACGCTGATCGCCGTGCCGGCGTTTGTCAGCGGTCGCGGCACCTGGGACAAACCCTGGCGTGGCTATCAGGGGCCATCGACGCCGAGTGAAATCAGTCTCAAACCCGGCGAACTCAGCGAGGGCCAGGCCTGGCATCGCCTGACGCTCACCAGTCAGCAACCCATCAGCCAGGCCCGCGCCGGGATCAGCGTGTTCCTGCGCGGGCAGTTCTGGGATCGGGGCAATGCCGGCCAGAGTTTCCTCAGCAGCAATGGCCAGCATTTCGCCGACGGCGAGGCGCGTGGAGCGCGCCTGCTGAACCTCTGGTTGTAAGCCATGAAGCCATTGCCTATGCGCCTTGGCGACCTGTCCGTGGGCTTCATCCACAGCCTGGCAGATGCGGTACGCAGCCATGGCCTCGACCCGCAACCCCTGCTCGAACAGTACGGCCTGGATGCCGCCCGCCTGGCAGAACCGGGGGCTCGGTTATCGATACCGCGCTATATGCGCCTGGGCCATGCCGCGATCCAGTTGACCGGTAATCCGGCACTGGGCCTGCGCATGGGCCAGCTCAGCCGTCTGAATCAACTCGGCCTGGCCGGCGTCACCGCCGCCCAGGCCCCCACGGTGCGTGAAGCAGCCCGCTGCATCAGTCGCTTCGAAGCCCTGTACGGTTCCAACTATCGGGGCCAATCGAGCTTCCACGAAGACACCTGTGGCGCCTGGCTGCGGTTCTATTCGATCAGTCCCTACAACACCTACAACCGCTTTGTAGTGGACTCGGTCATTGCCAGCTGGCTGCATCAGCTGTCCAGCATCAGCGACGCGCCCTTGCGCGCCGAGCGCGTTGAGATCGAGTTTCCACAGCCTGATTACCATGGGGATTACGCCCTGCTCGGTGATTGCGCCTTGCAGTTCGGCGCTGAACATAACCAATTGCGCCTCAGCCAGGACAGCCTGGCCCAGCGCAATCCTGCCCATTGCCCGAGCACCTGGCGCCTGTTGCTGAACTTGTGCGAGCGAGAACTGGAGCAGATGACCCGTACTCGCACCCTGCGCGAGCGCATTACTTCGTTACTGGGGCCATTGCTCAATGGCGGTCGGGAACCCGACCTGGAAGAAGTGGCGGCACGCCTGAAGCTGCCCACCTGGACCTTGCGCCGCAAGCTCGCCGAAGAAGGTACGCAATTTCGCGCGATTCTCAACGACACTCGCCGCGACCTGGCAATGACCTATATCCGCGACACGGAACTGGCGTTCGGCGAAATCGCCTACCTGCTGGGGTTTGCTTCGGCAGAAGCTTTTCAGCGCGCCTTCAAACGCTGGAACAGCCAGACGCCGGGTGAGTTTCGCCGCAGTCACCGGCAATCGGCATAGCCGCGGTTACAACTCGGTGGCGTCGTCCGCTGGCTCCAGCGGGTCGAGTTCGAAAGCCTGATATTCGAGCAGCTCTTCCTGATAATCGTCCATAGCACACTTCTCCTGAATCCCGTTGATACGCGTTAAAACACTGACCTGCATCAGCAGCATAAAGTGCCAGCGTGAAAGAAAAATGACGTCAGTACGCAGTGGCGCCTGCTACTTATAAAAACGTAGCAGGCACTGGGGAATTTATCACGGGGTTGACTCGGCAGATTTTGACCGCCGTCAAGGTTGCCGAGGCAGGTCGCGAACCGCCGGTTACAGGCCCGAGGCCGGCAAGGCCGGAATCGGCTCGGAGGGCGGCGGCAAGGACTCCGGGTTGCTCGGCGCGGTGATCACTTCGGGAGCCGCTTCTGGCGTGGTTTCAACTTTGCTGTCGGGAGTGATCGGCGCCGCCTCGGGCGGTGGCGCAACCGGTTCGGACACCGTAGGTGCGACCGGCTCTGCGGCTGCCGGGATCACTGGAGCCGCTTCGATCGGGGCCGGCTCATGGGCTGCCGGTACCGCCTGGGCGGGCTCAGCGGCTGGCGGCGTCGATGCCGGCACCGCAGGCGCCGCCTTGGGCTCCGGCACGCCGAGGTCGGTCTGGGGTTTTTCGCTGATGTGCGCAGCTTTCTTCACTTCAGGCGGCAGAAAGACTTCGACCAGGGCAAAGAAGCGCTCGTAGAACTTGGCCGCGGTTACGGTTTCACTGGCAACCTTGACCATCGAATCATCGGACGAACCGATCGGCATCGACACCGACCCCAAAACGCCAACTCCCAGGCTGGCCGAGTTGTTGGTCTTCTTCAGCGCATAGCGATCCTGCAGGGCATTGGCAAACATCGTCGCATGATGGCTGCTGTCTTCGGCGCAGACCACGCTGAAGCTGATCTCCATGTGCGTGTCGCCGGTCTGCTGGAAGCTCTTGTGCCCGCTGATCAATTTCGGATCGGAGCTGGTGATGATGTAGCCCTGGCTCAGCAATGCACGGCGTGCCGCCTCGCAGGATGCCGTGTCGGTCACCGGGTATTTGCGCGAAAACGTCCCGGAATCATCGAAGTTCTCATGCTCATAGATAGCCTGGTCCTTGGAGCAACCGGCCATGGCTGCCAGCATCAGCGCCAGTCCGGCGGCACGCAGAGGAAATGATGTGAACATTGAACATCCTGATGAAAACGATCCGGGGCGTATTGTGCAACAGATCGCCGGCTGACGGGGCGCGTGTCTTGCACGGGCGACAGTCTACTGACCATCAATTGCTGAAAAAAGTCGCCTGTATGGGCAATAAAACAAAAACCCCGACGAGATGGCCGGGGTTTTCGTTGACAACACAGCGCGTCAGTCAGGCATCAGTAATGCTTGACGTCTGCCTGGCTTTCCAACTGCTTGCGGTATGCCGCAAAGTCCTGCTGACCGACGCGCGAGGCGAGGTAGCGACGGTACTCGGCTTTCTCTGCATCGGTTGGCGCCGCGGCTTCGTTGACACCGTTGAGGCGCACGATCACCAGGCTGCCGTCCGGCAGGGTCACGCTGCTGAAGGTCGGTTTGTCCTTGGCAGCAGGCTTGGGCATGCGGAACAAGGCCTGCAGCACGGTCGGATCGACGCCTTCCTGGCCACGGGTGGCCGCTTCGGTGACTTTCCAGCTCAGGCTGCCCGGGGCGGTCTTGCCGTCGCGCAGGCTGGCAACCAGCTCATCCGCCTTGGCCTTGGCCGCGGCACTGGCGTGCTCCTTGATCAGTTGCGCGCGGATAGCGGTATCAACGCTGGCCAGCGGCAGTTGCTCTGGCTTGCGGTGCTCCTTGGCACGCAGCACGATCACGGTTTCCGGATCCAGCTCGATCGCCCCACTGTTAGCGCCTTCATCCAGCACTTCCGGGCTGAACGCCGCCGTGATCACTGCACGGTTGGCGGCAACACCTTCACCACCTTCGCGGCCAAATGGCGCGCTGGTGTGGACGGTCAGCTTCAGATCGGCAGCCGGCTGGGCCAGGTCGGAGGCTTCGAACGACGAGTCTTCCAGTTGCTTGGTCGCTTCGACAAAACGCTGCTCGACCTGTTGGGTTTTCGCTTCACGAGTCAGCTTGTCTTTCAGGCTGGCAAAACTCGGCACTTCTGGCGCTTCCACACCCAACAGCTTGATCAGGTGATAACCGAAACTGGAGCGAACCGGCGCCGAGACCTGGTCTTTGTTCAGCGCGTACAGCGCGGTTTCAAAGGCAGGATCGTAGACGCCTGGACCTGCATAACCGAGGTCACCGCCATTGGCAGCCGAACCCGGATCCTGGGAGAACTCCTTGGCCAGGGCCTCGAAGCTTTCGCCTTTAGCCAGGCGCGCCTGCACGTCTTCGATCTTGGCCTTGGCTTGCGCCTCGCTGACCTTGTCGTTGACTTCAATCAGAATGTGCGCAGCCCGGCGTTGTTCGGCCAGGTTGGCGATTTCTTTCTGATAGGCGTCCTGCAACTCTTCGTCTTTCACTGCAACCTGATCAAAGAACGACGACTTTTTCAGCTCGAGGTAATCAATGACCACCTGATCCGGGGTCATGAATTCCTTGGCGTGTTCGTCGTAGTAAGCCTTGACCTCTTCGTCGGTGAGTTTCACCGCGGCCGGGTCGGCCTTGACGTTCAGGGTAGCGAAATCGCGGGTCTGTTTTTCCAGACGGGCAAATGCCAGCACCTGGGCATCGGTTACAAAGCCACTGCCTGCCAGGCCAGCACGCAGTTGGCCGATCAGCATTTCCTGAGCCAGCATCTGGCGGAATTGCATGCGGCTATAGCCCAACTGACGAATCACCTGGTCGAAACGCTCAGGGCTGAACTTGCCATCAACCTGGAACTCAGGGGTCATCAGGATCACTTGGTCCAACGCAGCTTCGGAGAAAGCGAACTTGGAGTCGTGGGCGCCCTGCAGCAGCAGTTTGCGATCGATCAGGCCCTTGAGCGCTGAATCACGCAGCATTTTTTCGTCGAGCAAGGAAGCATCGAAGTCCTTGCCCAGCTGTTGCATGAGCTGGCGACGTTGCATGTCGACCGCCTGGCTCAGCTCGTTCTGGCTGATTTCTTCACCATTGACCTTGGCCACGTCGTTTTTATGCGTGGTGGCCTGGAAAATGGCGTCGAAACCGGTCAGGGCCATCAGTGCAACGATGACCCCAATAATAGTCTTGGCAATCCAGCCTTGTGAATTGTCCCTGATATTCTGCAGCATGCGTCCCCCAGAAACGGTTGAACTTCAAAATTAGGCAACCGTGGAGCGTGGGTAGAATCCGGATAGAAGAAAGGCGCATCCGAGGATGCGCCTTCTCGTAACTGGCGGAGCGGACGAGGGCTCGAACCCGCGACCCCCGCGTAATCGGTGGGTATTCTGACCAACCGAACTACCGCTCCGCTGCCAAGTCAGGAATGACCCCGACCCGGATAGGCAAAAAACCGACTGAAGCTTAGTTAACCGCTTCTTTCAGTGCTTTACCGGCTTTGAAACCTGGCTTTTTGGCAGCTGCGATTTCCAGAGTCTTGCCGGTCTGTGGGTTACGACCGATGCGAGCTGGACGATCGGTCACGGAGAAAGTACCGAAACCTACCAGAACTACAGAGTCGCCGGCCTTGAGAGCGCCAGTGACGGATTCGATTACTGCGTCCAGCGCACGGCCAGCAGCAGCTTTCGGGATATCAGCGGATGCAGCGATAGCATCAATCAGTTCCGACTTGTTCACTCTAAGTCCCCTTATATCTATATGAGATGATTCTAAGTTTTTTGGTAAAAGCAAAAACCAGTGCTGAATGGCCTACAGGCACTAAAGAGCCGCTTTATAACAAGGGCTCTAAAAAGCTGTCAAGGAAGCCCCCCAGGCTAATACGTATTAATGCGTGCTAATTCTTTCCTTAGAGTCAGACTCTCGCTTTTCATCCTTCGCAACTATCTCCGGAGCCACATCGGGCAAGGGCTCCGGCGCGTATTGCAGCGCAATTTGCAGGACCTCGTCAATCCATTTAACCGGTTTAATCTGCAGATCCCGCTTGATATTGTCGGGAATCTCCTTCAAATCTCGCACGTTCTCTTCGGGAATGATCACTGTCTTGATCCCGCCGCGATGAGCCGCCAGCAGTTTTTCCTTGAGACCACCAATGGCCAGCACCTGGCCACGCAAGGTGATCTCACCGGTCATGGCCACGTCGGCACGTACCGGAATGCCGGTCAGGGCCGAAACCAGGGCCGTGCACATGCCTATACCGGCACTAGGGCCATCTTTGGGAGTCGCCCCTTCCGGCATGTGGATGTGGGTGTCGCGCTTCTCGTGGAAGTCCAGAGGGATCCCCAGGCTCTTCGCCCGGCTACGCACGACGGTTTGCGCGGCAGTGATCGACTCGACCATCACATCGCCCAGCGAGCCGGTCTTGATCAGTTGACCCTTGCCCGGTACCACGGCGGCTTCAATCGTCAGCAACTCGCCGCCGACCTGTGTCCAGGCCAGACCAGTCACTTGACCCACCTGATCCTGTTGCTCGGCCAGACCATAACGGAATTTGCGCACGCCGAGGAAGTGCTCGAGCATGTCCGCCGACACCTTCACCGCGAAGCGTTTTTCCAGTGCATGTTCCTTGACCGTCTTGCGGCAAACCTTGGCAATCTGGCGCTCCAGCCCACGCACACCGGCCTCGCGAGTGTAGTAGCGAATGATGTCGCGGATCGCCTCGACTTCAAACTCCAGCTCGCCTTTTTTCAGGCCGTTGGCTTGAATCTGCTTCGGCGAAAGGTATTTGACGGCGATGTTGATCTTTTCGTCTTCGGTGTAACCCGGCAGGCGAATCACTTCCATCCGGTCCAGCAACGCTGGCGGAATGTTCATTGAGTTCGAGGTGCAGAGGAACATCACGTCGGACAGGTCGTAGTCGACTTCCAGGTAGTGATCGTTGAAATTGTGGTTCTGCTCGGGGTCGAGCACTTCCAGCAATGCCGACGCCGGGTCACCACGCATGTCGCTGCCCATCTTGTCGATTTCATCGAGCAGGAACAGCGGGTTGCGCACGCCCACTTTCGTCATCTTTTGAATCAATCTTCCTGGCATCGAACCGATGTAAGTACGGCGATGGCCACGGATTTCCGCCTCGTCACGCACGCCGCCCAGGGCCATACGTACGAATTTGCGGTTGGTGGCATTGGCAATCGACTCCGCCAGGGAGGTTTTACCCACGCCAGGAGGACCGACCAGGCACAGCACAGGGCCGCGAATCTTCTTCACGCGCTTTTGCACGGCGAGGTATTCGAGGATCCGCTCTTTGACTTCTTCCAGACCATAGTGGTCGGCGTCGAGAATGTCTTCGGCACGGGCCAGGTCCAGACGTACCTTGCTCTGGGCTTTCCACGGCACCTGTACCAGCCAGTCCAGGTAGGAGCGCACCACCGTGGCTTCGGCAGACATCGGCGACATCTGCTTGAGCTTGTTCAGCTCAGCCGTAGCCTTAGCCAGGGCATCCTTGGGCAGGCCCGCAGCATCGATGCGCTTTTTCAGCTCTTCGACTTCGTTGTGGCCTTCTTCGCTGTCGCCCAGCTCTTTCTGAATGGCCTTCATCTGCTCATTCAGGTAGTACTCGCGCTGACTGCGCTCCATTTGTTTCTTGACCCGACCGCGAATGCGCTTTTCAACCTGCAGCAGGTCGATTTCGGCATCCAGCAGGGCCAACACGTGCTCGACACGGGCCGACAGGTCGAGGATCTCGAGGATTTCCTGCTTCTGTTCTATCTTCAGCGCCATGTGCGCAGCCATGGTGTCGACCAGGCGGCTCGGCTCATCGATGCTATTGAGCGACGACAGGACTTCGGCGGGGACTTTCTTGCCCAGTTGAACGTATTGTTCGAACTGCGACAGCAATGTGCGGACGAACACTTCCGACTCGCGCTCAGGCGCGTCGACTTCGTCGATCAGCGAAACTTCGGCACGGCAATGGCCGTCCACTTCCATGAAACGTTCGACAGCACCACGCTGCTCGCCCTCGACCAGCACCTTGACGGTGCCATCAGGCAGCTTCAGCAGTTGCAGGACAGTGGCAATCGTGCCGACCCGGTAGAGTGCGTCTTCGCCGGGATCGTCGTCAGCAGGGTTTCTCTGGGCCAGCAGGAGGATCTGCTTGTCGCCCGTCATCGCGGCCTCGAGGGCTTCGATAGACTTCTCGCGCCCCACGAACAGCGGGATAACCATGTGCGGATACACCACGACATCACGCAATGGCAGGAGAGGCAATTCGATGGTTGTCTTCATGATTTCGCCTCTACGGCGGCCGTACGGCCGGAAACAGATGGAATTAAGCTTGAAGCCAAGATGGGGGCTGCTTTCGAAAAAAACAAGCGGATAACGTAAGCACGGCAAAGATCGTGTGAAAGCGCACTGAAACCTTGCCGATTCCCCATAAAAGCAAAGGGGCCCGAAGGCCCCTTCTTTAAACCGCCAGTGCGACGCTTACGCGTCTGGCGCTGCCTTGGCAGTCGGCTCACTGTTTTCATAGATATACAGTGGCTTGGACTTGCCTTCTATTACGCTTTCGTCGATCACAACTTTACTCACCTCGGACTGCGAGGGGATTTCGTACATTGTGTCGAGCAGAACGCCTTCGAGGATCGAGCGCAATCCGCGAGCACCGGTTTTGCGTTCCAGGGCACGCTTGGCGACCGATTTCAGCGCATCGGCGCGGAATTCCAGGTCTACGCCTTCCATCTCGAACAGCTTGGCATACTGTTTGGTCAGAGCATTTTTCGGCTCGGTGAGGATCTGCATCAGCGCAGCCTCGTCGAGCTCGTCCAGCGTCGCCAGCACCGGCAGACGACCGACGAATTCCGGGATCAGACCGAACTTGACCAGATCGTCAGGCTCGACTTCACGCAGGGATTCACCGACTTTCTTGCCTTCTTCCTTGCTGCGAACTTCTGCGTTGAAGCCGATGCCGCCTTTGGTGGAACGGTTTTGGATAACCTTTTCCAAGCCGGAGAACGCACCGCCGCAGATGAACAGGATGTTACGGGTGTCGACCTGCAGAAACTCCTGCTGCGGATGCTTGCGACCACCCTGAGGCGGAACGGAAGCGACCGTGCCTTCGATCAACTTGAGCAGGGCCTGCTGCACGCCTTCACCGGAAACGTCACGGGTGATCGACGGGTTGTCGGACTTGCGCGAAATCTTGTCGATTTCATCGATGTAGACAATGCCCATCTGGGCTTTTTCCACGTCGTAATCGCATTTCTGCAGCAGCTTCTGAATGATGTTCTCGACGTCCTCACCCACGTAGCCAGCCTCGGTGAGGGTGGTTGCGTCGGCGATGGTGAACGGAACGTTCAGCAAGCGGGCCAGGGTTTCGGCAAGCAGAGTCTTACCCGAGCCTGTCGGGCCGATCAGCAGGATGTTGCTCTTGCCGAGTTCGACGTCGTCGTTCTTTTTGTCACGCTGGTTCAAGCGCTTGTAGTGGTTGTACACCGCTACGGCCAGAATCTTTTTGGCACGCTCCTGACCAATTACATACTGGTCAAGGATGCCGCTGATTTCTTTAGGCGAAGGCAATTTATGCGCGCTGCTCTCTGCCTGTGCTTCCTGCACCTCCTCGCGGATGATGTCATTGCACAGGTCGACGCACTCGTCGCAGATAAAGACCGAGGGGCCGGCAATCAATTTGCGCACTTCATGCTGGCTTTTGCCACAGAAGGAGCAATAGAGCAGCTTGCCGTTGTCCTCGCCGTTGCGGGTGTCAGTCATTCGTTCGATCCAAATCCGATAGGCTTGCAACACAAGATGAAGGCTATTGCGGGCTTTTTCAAGCCCGCCGGTGATCGGACTCGCCGATCATGCCTGTTTTGCGCTGCTTGAATTACGCGGGGCGCTGGGTGATCACTTCGTCGATCAGGCCGTAGTCACGCGCGGCTTCTGCACTCATGAAGTTGTCGCGGTTGGTATCGCGCTCGATTTCTTCCAGAGTGCGGCCGCTGTGCTTGGCCATCAGCGTGTTGAGACGCTCGCGGATGAAGAGGATTTCCTTGGCATGGATTTCGATATCCGAGGCCTGACCCTGGAAACCGCCCAGCGGCTGGTGAATCATCACGCGCGAGTTTGGCAGACAGAAACGCTTGCCCTCGGCACCGGCTGTCAGCAGGAATGCGCCCATGCTGCACGCCTGACCGATACAGGTGGTCGACACATTTGGCTTGATGAACTGCATGGTGTCGTAGATCGACATACCCGCCGTCACCGAACCGCCCGGGGAGTTGATATAGAGATGGATGTCCTTGTCCGGGTTTTCCGCTTCAAGGAACAGCAGTTGCGCACAGATCAGGTTGGCCATGTAGTCCTCTACCGGGCCAACCAGAAAGATCACTCGCTCCTTGAGCAGGCGCGAATAGATGTCATAGGCGCGTTCGCCACGAGCAGACTGCTCGACAACCATCGGGACCAGGCCGCCAGCGGCCTGGATATCAGAGTTCTGCTGAATATACGAATTACGGAACATGCTCTGCAGTCACTCCCAAATAGTTATGTCTTGAATACGCATAAGCCAGCTCGAAAGCTGGCTTATGGTGTGTGCTTCTAACGCAAAAACAATCAGTCGGCTTGTGGAGCTTCTACCGGCTTGACCGCTTCTTCGTAAGAGACCGATTTGTCGGTCACGCTAGCTTTCTGCAGAACAGTATCCACAACTTGCTCTTCCAGCACAACCGAACGGACTTCGTTCAGTTGTTGCTCGTTTTTGTAGTACCAGGACACAACTTGCTCTGGCTCCTGGTAGGCCGAAGCCATTTCCTGGATCAGCTCGCGAACGCGGGTTTCGTCAGGCTTGAGGTCGAACTGCTTGACCACTTCAGCCACGACCAGGCCCAGCACTACGCGACGCTTGGCTTGTTCTTCGAACAGCTCGGCCGGCAGTTGGTCAGGCTTGATGTTGCCACCGAACTGTTGAACAGCCTGCACGCGCAGACGGTTCACTTCGTTGTCCAGCAGAGCCTTTGGCACTTCGATCGGGTTGGCAGCCAGCAGGCCGTCCATTACCTGATTCTTGACCTTGGATTTGATCGCCTGACGCAGCTCACGCTCCATGTTCTTGCGAACTTCGGCGCGGAAACCGTCGATGCCCGACTCCTTGATGCCGAACTGGGCGAAGAACTCTTCGGTCAGCTCTGGCAGCTTAGGCTCGGAAACCGAGTTGACGGTCACGGTGAACTCGGCTGCTTTGTTAGCCAGGTCCAGGTTCTGGTAGTTTTCCGGGAAGGTCAGGTTCAGAACACGCTCTTCGCCAGCCTTGGCGCCAACCAGGCCTTCTTCGAAACCAGGGATCATGCGGCCGGAACCCAGAACCAGCTGGGTGCCCTTGGCGGAACCGCCAGCGAATACTTCGCCGTCAACCTTGCCAACGAAGTCGATGTTCAGTTGGTCTTCGTCCTGGGCAGCACGATCAACTGCTTCGTAACGAACGTTCTGCTTGCGCAGGATGTCCAGCATCTTGTCCAGATCGGCGTCCGATACGTCAGCGCTCAGGCGCTCAACGTTGATGCCTTCAAAACCGGCAACGGTGAACTCAGGGAACACTTCGAATACGGCTACGTATTCCAGGTCCTTACCTGCTTCCAGGGATTTTGGCTCGATCGAAGGCGAACCAGCCGGGTTCAGCTTTTGCTCGACAACGGCTTCGTAGAAAGAAGCCTGGATGACGTCGCCTACTGCTTCCTGGCGCGCATCAGCTTCGTAACGCTGACGGATCACGCTCATTGGCACTTTGCCAGGACGGAAGCCTGCAATCTTGGCCTTTTGGGCAGTCTGCTGCAGACGCTTGTTGACTTGAGTCTCAATGCGCTCAGCTGGCACGGTGATGCTCATGCGGCGCTCAAGAGCAGAAGTATTTTCAACAGAAACTTGCATGGATATTCCTCGTTGCACAGACGTTAGCCGGCCGTTTCCGACCCCAGAATCAAGGGCATGCATTCTAGTGGGTCAAACTCAAGAAGTCACCCTACTGAAAACGGGTAAAACAGCAGCAGGAAATTTACAGGGGCGAATGCACGGATACACCTCACCCCAATGACAAATACAAGCAATCACGCCAAGGCTCTGCACCAACCCTTCCTTATATAGAAGAGCGCTGCGCACATCCCCCTGGCTGCCGACCCCGCAAGCAAGACCGGCGGGCGGCGCGGCATCATCGCGTAACATAAATACGACGAATCGCCCCGCCCCAGCGACCCGAAACCGGCGGCCGCGGAATTCGCACCCGCGAAAAACAAAAAAGGCGCCAGACTGTTAAATCTGGCGCCTTTCGAAATATGGGGTGGACGATGGGGATCGAACCCACGACAACGGGAGTCACAATCCCGTGCTCTACCAACTGAGCTACGCCCACCATATTGCGTGACCAAGAAGCCAAATCACTTCTTCGTCGAGCTTCAAACGCGCCTGTCGGCATGTATAAAGCTTTATTTGGTGCGGATGAAGAGACTCGAACTCTTACGCCTCGCGGCGCTGGAACCTAAATCCAGTGTGTCTACCAATTCCACCACATCCGCGAGTTGAAGCCTTTAAAGCAAAGGCGCCAGACTGTTACATCTGGCGCCTTTCGAAATATGGGGTGGACGATGGGGATCGAACCCACGACAACGGGAGTCACAATCCCGTGCTCTACCAACTGAGCTACGCCCACCATATCGCGTTACTTGTGCCAAAGCTGCCTAATGGCGCACCCGGCAGGACTCGAACCTGCGACCATCCGCTTAGAAGGCGGATGCTCTATCCAGCTGAGCTACGGGCGCCTTATTAATCTGTACTCTTGGAGGACTACAAACTAAATGCTTTCCAGCTTTGCAGAACCGTAATTCCGCTCAACCTTCTTAACCAGTGCTAGGCTGTGCCCGACAAGTGCGACGAATAGTATAGAGAGCTCCGCAGGTCGTCAAATGCTTTTTAAGAAAAATTCATTTAATTAAAGGGCTTAGGGGAATTTGCAGACCAAGCGCCTTTGCCCTCACGCCACGGCATGCGAGAATACGCACTCTTTTCTTCCCCCTCTCGATGGTTAATCACGCGCAATGACTGCACAACTAATCGACGGCAAATCGATCGCCGCCAGCCTGCGCCAGCAGATCGCCAAACGAGTTGCCGAGCGTCGCCAGCAAGGCCTGCGCACTCCCGGCCTCGCGGTGATCCTGGTCGGCAGCGATCCCGCCTCTCAGGTTTATGTCTCGCACAAGCGTAAAGACTGTGAAGAGGTCGGCTTCCTCTCCCAAGCCTATGACCTGCCTGCTGACACCAGCCAGCAAGCCCTGACCGACCTGATCGATCGCCTCAACGAAGACCCGAACATCGACGGCGTGCTCCTGCAATTGCCACTGCCCGAGCACCTCGACGCTTCCAAATTGCTGGAGCGCATCCGCCCGGATAAAGACGTCGACGGGTTCCACCCTTATAACGTCGGCCGCCTGGCCCAGCGCATCCCGCTGCTGCGCCCCTGCACACCCAAGGGCATCATGACCCTGCTGGAAAGCACCGGCGTCGATTTGTACGGAATGGACGCCGTGGTCGTAGGCGCCTCGAACATCGTCGGTCGGCCGATGGCCATGGAACTGTTGCTGGCCGGTTGCACCGTAACCGTCACCCACCGCTTCACCAAGGACCTGGCCGGTCACGTTAGCCGCGCCGATCTGGTGGTGGTGGCCGCCGGCAAGCCGGGCCTGGTCAAGGGTGAGTGGATCAAGGAAGGTGCAATTGTCATCGACGTCGGTATCAACCGACAGGACGATGGCAAACTGGTTGGCGACGTGATCTACGAAACCGCCCTGCCCCGTGCTGGCTGGATCACTCCGGTACCGGGTGGTGTCGGCCCCATGACCCGCGCCTGCCTGCTGGAAAACACCCTGTACGCAGCAGAAACCCTGCACGGATAATCCTCAGGATTAAGCCAAGGCAGCTCCCGAAACCCCGCCCCTCTGGCGGGGTTTTGCGTTTCAATGCCGACTGTCGGCTCGTCGTCGAAAATTGCTGTTTTCTACCCGAAAACAAGGGCTTTGCCCCGCTCCCCGAAGAACATTCGACAGTTCCTCAGCTACGCTCATAAAATGTAACGCTTTTTCGGAAAAAGCCCGTTGCAAAACGGCATACCCACATCTTTCGAGTCTACTCGCGTGAAAATCCGTCTTTCTATCCTGAGTCTCTTTTTTGCATTTTCAGGCAGCCTCCTCACGCCGAGCGTCGACGCTCGTGAAACCACCGAAGCACCCCGCGACACCTCGAACCTGCACATTGCCTCCGGCAGTGCCATGTTGATCGACCTGCAGACCAACAAGATCATCTATGCCAGCAACCCTGACGTGGTGGTGCCGATCGCCTCGGTCACCAAGCTGATGACCGGCCTGGTGGTGCTCGAGGCCAAACAGAACATGGATGAGTACATTTCCGTGTCGATCAGCGACACCCCGGAAATGAAGGGCGTGTTCTCTCGGGTCAAGCTCAACAGTGAACTGCCGCGCAAGGAAATGCTGCTGATCACCCTGATGTCCTCGGAAAACCGCGCCGCTGCCAGCCTGGCCCATCACTATCCGGGCGGCTACGCGGCCTTTATTGCGGCGATGAACGCCAAGGCCAAGGCGTTGGGCATGACCAGCACCCACTATGTCGAGCCGACCGGTCTGTCGACCAGCAACGTCTCTACCGCGCGCGACCTCAGCAAGCTGCTGCAGGCGGCACGCAAGTACCCGATGCTGAGCGAGTTGAGCACCACCAAGGAAAAGACCGTGGCGTTCCGCAAGCCCAACTACACCCTGGGTTTCCACAACACCGACCACCTGGTACGCAAGGACAACTGGGATATCCAGCTGACCAAGACCGGCTTCACCAACCAGGCAGGTCATTGCCTGGTGCTGGTCACCCGCATGGCCGATCGTCCGGTGTCGCTGGTGATTCTCGACGCCTTCGGCAAATACACGCACTTTGCCGATGCCAGCCGGATCCGTCAGTGGGTCGAAACCGGAAAGAGCAGCACGGTGCCGGCGGTGGCCTTGCAGTACAAGGCTGACAAGAACCTCAAGGCCCGGCAAACCGGCGTGGCGCAAACCGCGGAATAATCCTGCAGTAACGAGAACGGCGCCCGAGGGCGCCGTTCTTCATGGCTGGCTATTCAATGCCTGAACTGCCCGGTTGGCCGCCCGCTCCTGTCCAGCGCGGTTGAGTTCGCTGGCGGCATTCAACCAGCGCTGACGATCGACCTTGGCCGGTATCTGATCAGGCGCCTGCACCAGCACCGCCCAGCCTCCCGCGTCGAGAAAGGCCGACTCGAACGATTTAAAGTTCATCAGCACGCGTTTTTCCAGGCCCGAACGCAACAGCACGGTCTGCTTCTGTCGGTTGTAACCGGCCAACAGCGCGTAGCGTGGCGTCTTCCAAAAGGCCGAGCCGTCGCTATAACGCAGCCACACCGGATAGCCTGCCGCCACCTGAGTCAGCAATGCTGGCAGATTACTGTCCAGCGGATAGACCACCATCCCGTACTCGCGCGCCAGTTGCTGCATGTTCTGCTGCAACTGCGCTTCGGCGCCCGGCAAGTGCAACGGCTTTTCCAGCAATCCCGGGGTGATCACCACCCCCTGTTGCGATAGAACGCTGGCCAGGGTTTGCGGTCCACCCTGATAGGCGTCCCCACGGTAGAACCTGCCGCTGAGCTCGACACGCTCGGGCAGGCGCTTGATTTCAGGTTGTACGCTGCCGGCACAGCCGGCCAGGCTCAGGGCGCAGGCCGCAGCCAGCAGGGCAAAGCGAAATCGAGGAAGTAGCGGCAACATATCACTCACTTGTCCAGGTTCCAGGCGTTCAGCGTCCCGGCTTGGGCAGGATGATAGCAGCGCTATAGCCTGAAACGGCAGTTGTCTGACGCTGATAGAGCAAACTCATTGGTGACTCACGACTATTGGTCAATAGTCTGTCACCGTCCAGCAGCTAGACTGAGACCTGCGAGAAGTGTGTGCCCGACACAGGGCAAAGAGGAGGCATTAATGAGCCTGACGACGATTATCGTGATGCTGATAGCGGGATGGCTGGCCGTTGCCGCGGCGATGCTGTGGGGAGTGATGCGTATCACCCGGCGGCACCATCCGGCGTACCGCACGCCCGAGCCTCCGGCCGCCAGCGAAGAGCCTGCCCCACCCCACGCTTCGGTTCATTAGCCCCAACGCAAAACGGCCGCCTGCACCTTTCGATGCAGACGACCGTCCTGTTTGCCCCCTTCAGTGATTAGGCCTGTTCAAGCGCCCGCTTCTGCCGGGCCCGACGCGACAGCATGTTCAACACTTCGATCGCTGCCGAGAAGGCCATGGCCGCATAGACGTAGCCTTTAGGTACGTGGGCACCGAAACCTTCGGCAATCAACGTCATGCCGATCATGATCAGGAAGCCCAGGGCCAGCATCACCACGGTCGGGTTGTCATTGATGAACTTGGCCAAGGGTTCAGCCGCCAACAACATCACCAGCACCGACACGAGCACCGCGATGATCATGATCGGCAAGTGCTCGGTCATGCCCACAGCTGTAATGATGCTGTCGATGGAGAACACGAGGTCGAGCATCAGGATCTGCCCGATAGCGGCGGCAAAGCCCAGGGTAACGGTCGAGGTTTTCGAGGTCGGATCCTCGGGCGACGGGTCCATGCTGTGGTGAATTTCGGTCGTGGCCTTCCACAACAGGAACAGACCACCGGCGATCAGGATCATGTCCTTCCACGAGAACGCGTGACCGAACACTTCAAACACCGGCGCCGTCAGTTGCACGATAAAGGCGATGGTGCTCAGCAGGCCCAAACGCAATATTAGCGCCATGCTGATGCCGATCCGCCGTGCTTTGGCACGGTGCTGTTCAGGCAGTTTGTTGGTGAGGATCGAAATAAAGATCAGGTTATCGATACCCAGCACGATTTCCATGACGATCAAGGTCGCCAGGGCGACCCAGGCGGTGGGGCTTGCAGCAAGCTGTAACAGGTAATCCATGGGTCAGTCCTGACTCGGTGTTGGGCGATTAGATTTCTTGCGAAGAACTGTCTGCTTTCTCGTCATCAGCGTCGCTTTCTTTTTTGCCGATGATGTTGCCGGTGGCGTCGCTCAAGGCCTGCTCCGCGGCTTTGTGAGTATCGTCAATCGCCTGCTTGGCGGATTCGGCGGCTTTACCCATTAACTGCTGGGCGCTCTTTTCTGCCTGGTCGCAGCCGGTCAGCAACAGAGCGGAGATAGCCAGCAAGGATGCGCCGGCCAGGGATTTAAATGAATTCATACTTTCCTCGTCAGATCGGAGATCAGTTAGCGATGGCTTTATGGGAGCGGCCTTGCCCGCGAAGAACGATGACGTGCACTACTTGAAATTTGTAGCGCATTCATCCCGGGCAAGCCCGCTCCCACAGGTTTACTCCGTCACACATAGCGAAACATTCTAAGCAGACCAACACTTCAGGAAAATTCGTATTTTCAGCGGTTATACTTCGGTTTTTACGAATAGACGAACGCCATGCTCAACTATCGACAACTGCACTATTTCTGGGTTGTGGCCAAGACCGGCAGCATCGTGCGCGCCTGTGAGCAACTGAACCTGACACCGCAAACCATCAGCGGCCAAATCAGCCTGCTCGAACAAACCTACGGCATCGAGTTATTTCGCCGCGTCGGCCGGCAGCTCGAACTCACCGAGGCCGGCCGCCAGACCCTGCCCTACGCCGAGCAGATGTTTCAGTTGGGTGGCGAACTGGAGGCATTGCTGCGGGCCCAGCCCAATGAGCAACAGATCGTCTTTCGGGTAGGAGTCGCCGATGTGGTGCCCAAGTCCATTGTCTATCGGCTGATCGCGCCGACCATGGACTTGAGCGAACCGCTGCGCATCACCTGTCGTGAGGACAAACTCGAACGGCTGCTGGCCGACCTGGCGATCCAGCGCCTGGACCTGGTGATCTCCGACAGCCCGATGCCTTCGCACTTGGACATCAAAGGCTACAGCCAGAAACTCGGCGAATGCGGGATCAGTTTTTTTGCCACCGCCGAGCTTGCGCGACGCCACGGTAGCGATTTCCCCTATTGCCTGCATGGCGCCCCACTGTTGATTCCCGGTCAGGAAACCGTGGTCCGCAGTCGCCTGCAACGCTGGTTCGCCGAGCAGAAAATCCAGCCGCGCATCGTCGGCGAATTCGATGACAGCGCCCTGATGCAGGCCTTCGGCCAATCCGGCAGCGGGATTTTCATCGGCCCCAGCGTGATCGCCGATGAAGTGCGGCGCCAGTACGGCGTGGAATTGATCGGCCAGACCGACGCTGTCATGGAGTCGTTCTACGCGATTTCAGTGGAACGCAAGGTCAAGCACCCCGGCATCGTGGCGATTACCGAAGGCGCCCGTCGCGAACTCTTTACCCACATTTAAGAGATCAGGCGCAGACCGGCGCCGCCTTGGTTTTCATCAGCAGCAGCGCCAGCAGGACGGACACCAGGATAAAACCTGCCGCGGCGAAGCCAAGGCTGCCCAGGCCCAGAGTGTCGATCACCCTCCCCCCCACCAGCGCGCCCAGGCCAATGCCCAAGTTGCCCCCGGCAATGTTCAGCGACGCGGCAAAGGCCGGTGCCTGGGGTGCCGCTTTCATCAAGCGCACATGGCTGACCAGGAACAACGCCGCCTGAGTCACGCCCCAGATACCCAAGGCCGCCGCCAACCCGAGTGTCGAGTGAATGCTCGGCACCAGCGCCACCATGCCGCCGATCATGAAGACACAGAACACCATCGACGCGATCAGCGGATGGCGATCAACCATGCGCCCGCCCAGCGAGTTGCCGATCAGCCCAACCGCGCCGAAACCCATCAGGCACCAGCCGACGACCGTTCCGTCGAATCCGGCCAGACGCTCAAGGATATCGGCCAGGTAGGTGTAGGCGGTGAACATGCCGCTGAAGACCAGGATCGATAGAAGCACATGGCCCTGCATCAGCGGGCTGCGCAAGATCTTGAACTGCGAACGCAAACTCACCTGCTGGTGGTGCAGGTCGGTTTTCGGCAGGTAGATAAACAGCAGCAAGGCCTTGGCCAGGGCAATCACCGCCAGGATAGCGAACGCGCTGCGCCAGCCGAATGCATCGCTGATCAGGGTACCCACCGGGATGCCAAACACGGTGGCGCAGACGATCCCGAAACCGATCTTGGCGATCGCCCGCCCGGCGTAGTCCGGCCCGACGATGTCCACTGCCGTTTCACTGGCCAGCGCCCAGAACACCGGCAGGCCAAGCGCCGGGATCAGCCGCGCCACCGCCATGACCCAAATGTTCGGCGCCAGGGCCGCCAGGGTGTTGGCCAGGCCAAACAGGACCAGCACGCTGATAAACAGGCGCCGGCGCTCGAACCGGGCAAAAAAGGCGGTCAGGAACGGGCCGAAGGCGGCGACCGTGAAGGCGAACAGGGTCACCAGCAGCCCGGCCTGGGAAACGCTGACGTCGAGGTCGCGGGCGATCGACGGCAGCAGGCCGACAATCACGAATTCCGTGGTCAGCACGGTAAATCCGGCGGCAGACAACAGCAGGATGGGCAACAGCATGGGTAACTCCGGGAAAACGACAACGCCAGCGACAGCCCGAAGGCTCACTGGAAGAGATAAAAAAGGATGGCGCAGCTTACCAGAATGGGTCCCGCACGGGGAAACGCGGGTCGACTGGCCCGGCGTCCAATCGTCACAGGCCTGAAGGAAATTGCCTACGCTGTGCTAAAGTCCGCGCCCCCGCGCCAGGCTGACATCGTTCAGCCATGACCGATTTCGCGTTACCCGCCTGTCCTGCCAGCCTGCCCGTTGTTGCCGGCAGGCTCATGGGATCCGCGACACCTTAAAAAAAACAGAGATACCGCTATGACTGCTGCCCCGCCCACTCTTTTGCAACGATTCACCCGCACCAGCCTGGTGACCCAGATCGTCATCGGCCTGATCGCCGGCATTGCCCTGGCCCTGTTGGCGCCAGAAGTGGCGAAGTCCACCAGCTTCATTGGCAAGGTCTTTGTCTCGGCCCTGAAAGCGGTCGCGCCGATCCTTGTGTTCATATTGGTCATGGCCTCGATCGCCAACCACAAGCACGGCCAGGAAACCCATATCCGCCCAATCCTGTTCCTGTACCTGCTGGGCACCTTTGCTGCGGCGGTGGTCGCGGTCGTCGCCAGTACTCTGTTCCCGTCGAGCCTGGTGCTGTCGACGCACGACATCGCGGTTTCCGCGCCGGGCGGCATCACTGAAGTGCTGCAGAGCCTGCTGCTGAGCGTGGTCGATAACCCGGTCAGCGCACTGATGAACGCCAATTTCATCGGCATCCTGGCCTGGGCCATCGGCATGGGCATCGCTATTCGCCACGCCGGCGAAACCACTCGCACCGTGCTCGATGACCTGTCCAATGGCGTGACCCTGATCGTGCGCGTGGTGATTCGCTTCGCACCGCTGGGTATTTTCGGCCTGGTGGCCTCGACCCTCGCCACTTCCGGCTTCGGCGCACTGCTCGGCTACCTGCACCTGCTGGGCGTGCTGCTGGGTTGCATGCTGTTCGTCGCGCTGGTGATGAACCCGGCGATCGTCTACTGGAAGCTGCGTCGCAACCCGTATCCGCTGGTCCTGACTTGCCTGCGTGAAAGCGGGATCACTGCGTTCTTCACCCGCAGTTCGGCGGCAAACATTCCGGTCAACCTGGAGTTGAGCAGCCGCCTGGGCCTGCATGAAGACACCTATTCGGTGTCGATCCCGCTCGGTGCGACCATCAACATGGCCGGCGCGGCGATCACCATCACCGTGCTGACCCTGGCCGCCGTGCACACCCTGGGGATTGCCGTGGACCTGCCGACCGCCGTGCTGCTCAGCGTGGTCGCGGCGATTTGCGCGTGTGGTGCCTCCGGTGTCGCCGGCGGTTCGCTGCTGCTGATCCCGCTGGCCTGCAGCCTGTTCGGCATTCCCAGCGAAATCGCCATGCAGGTAGTAGCCGTCGGTTTCATCATCGGTGTGTTGCAGGACTCGGCGGAAACCGCCCTCAACTCCTCCACTGACGTGCTGTTCACCGCCGCGGCCTGCCTGGCCGAGGAAGAGCGCGACAAGCAAGCGGCATAAAAACCGCCGACAACAAAAAGCCCGCCCCGGCTCAAACCAGGGCGGGCTTTTTATGCAGCTTTAGAACGCGCCCATGTAATCGCGTTTGCCAACTTCCACACCGTTGTGGCGCAGGATCGCGTAGGTGGTGGTGACGTGGAAGAAGAACTGCGGCAGGCCGTAGGTCAGCAGATAGGACTGGCCACTGAAGCGTTTTTCTTTCGGCGTGCCCGGACGGGTAACGATCTCGATGCCTTCCTTGCCATCGATCTGCGCAGGCTGAATGCCGTCGATGAACGCCAACACCTTGGCAATCAGCGCCTGCAAATCGGCGAAGGTCACTTCGCTGTCGTCGTATTTTGGCAGCTCGACTTCAGCCAGGCGCGCCGAAACGCCCTTGGCGAAATCCACCGCGATTTGCACCTGGCGGACCAATGGGAACATATCGGGGAACAGGCGTGCCTGCAGCAAGGCATTCGGCTCGATATTTTTTGCCGTGGCGTGGGCCTCGGCCTTGTTCAGCACATCGCTCAGGGCATTGAGCATTTGCTTGAAGACGGGAACGGAAGCGGCGTACAGGGAAATGGTCATGGCAGTCTCTTGTGGAGGGTGCGGGGAGAACGGTCTACAGCGTGGCGCGATTATAGCCCTGCCGAGGGCCGCGTGCGGCTTGTCTTTTACCGTGCAAGGATTAGGCTAGACGGCTTCGACTGGATAGGGAAAGCGCGATGAGCACCGAACACGACACCTCCACCGACGACGCACTGCGCCTGAGCAGCACGGAACTGCGGATCCTCGGCTCGCTGATCGAGAAGCAAGCCACCAGCCCGGAAACCTATCCGCTGACCCTGAATGCCGTGGTCATCGCCTGCAACCAGAAAACCAGCCGCGAACCGGTGATGAACCTCAGCCAGGGCCAGGTCGGGCAAAGTCTGCGAGCGCTCGAAGGCCGGGGTTTTGCCCGACTGGTGATGGGCAGCCGCGCCGACCGCTGGGAGCATCGCCTGGACAAGGCGCTGGAACTGGTTCCGGCCCAGGTCATCCTCAGCGGCCTGCTGTTCCTGCGCGGCCCACAGACCGTCAACGAACTGTTGACCCGTAGCGGCCGCATGCATGACTTCGAGGACGCCGAGCAGGTCGTGCACCAACTGGAGCGCCTGATTGCCCGTGGCCTGGCGATGCTGATTGCACGCCAGTCCGGCCAGCGCGAAGACCGCTACATGCACACCTTGGGTGACCCGGCGGACATGGAAGCGATTCTCGCCGCCCGGCAGAACCCGGTTGAACGCAGCAGCGGTGGTGTGTCGCTGGAGCGCATCGAAGAACTGGAAGCGCGAATCGCTGCTCTCGAAGAGCGCCTGGCCCGGCTCGAATAAACCACTGGCTGCGGGTCAACTGCGGGCGAAGGCCACCGCTTGCTGGAACTGCGCCTCGCTGGGGCGCACGCCGGTGTAGAGCACGAACTGCTCCAGCGCCTGGATGGCGATCACTTCAAGACCGGTGATCACCCGCTTGCCGGCCGCCCGCCCCCGGACGATCAACGGGGTTTCCGAGGGGATCGCCACCACATCGAACACGGTCTGTGCGGCATCAATCACCCCGGCAGGAAACGCCAGTTGATCGGCCTCGCTGCCGCCGGTCATGCCGATCGGCGTGACGTTGATCAGCATCTGCGGACGCTCCTCCCCCAACGCTGCCTGCCAGCGATAACCCAGGGCATCCGCCAGGGCGCGCCCGGCACTTTCGTTACGCGCAATAATCAGCCCATTGGCGTAGCCGCCGTCGCGCAAAGCGCTGGCCACGGCCTTGGCCATGCCTCCGCTGCCACGCAGGGCGAAGGTCGAGTCCTTTGGCACGCAGTGGGTTTTAAGCAGTTGCTCAATGGCGATGTAGTCCGTGTTGTAGGCCTTGAGATGGCCGTCGGTGTTGACGATGGTGTTGATCGAGGCAATCGCCGCCGCAGAGGCATCCAGCTCGTCGACCAAGGCAATGCAGGCTTCCTTGAACGGCATGGACACGCCACAACCGCGAATGCCCAGGGCGCGTATTCCGGCCACGGCGCCTGGCAAGTCCTGGCTGCTGAAGGCCTTGTAATAGAAGTTCAGGCCCAATTGCTCATACAAATGGTTGTGAAAGCGCAGGCCGAAATTCCCCGGACGCCCGGATAGCGACATGCACAGTTGGGTGTCTTTGTTCGGGTTCATCTGCATGTGGAACTCCCTCGATGCGCACGTTCGGATGGACGGCAATCGCCAGCCCATCGGCTTTGATCAATCATGGCTGTAGCGCCGCCAGCGTGTAGCGGACGGGCTTGAACAGCGGTTCAGACCTTACACAAAATTTACCCACGCGCGTTGTCAAATCACCGAAAAAAGCTGTCTGAGAGTTATCCCCGCGACCATTCCCGGTCTATTGCAGACCGGGCGCCAGGGGAGGATCTGTGAGGAACCATCATGAGCCTTAAACTTCCTGCAATTGCCTTGTTGATCGGCGCCTTGGCTGTTGCCGGCCAGGCGCAAGCCCACGGCGGTGGCTACGGCTGGGGTGCACCGGCAGCGGTCGGCGCGGTAGTGGGTGCCGTGGTCGCGGGTTCGGTAATCGCTAACTCGCAGCGCCCGGTGTACGTGCAGCAGCCGGTCTATGTGCAGCCGCAGCCGGTGTACGTCCAGCAACCGCCACCGGTCTACTACCAACCGCAACCGGTGTATGTGCAGCAACCGATCTACTACCGTCCGGCGCCGGTGTACTACGGCCCGCCGCGCGGCTACTACGGCCCGCCCCATGGGTATTACGGCCCGCGTTGGTAAATGATGGTCTATAAAGGTACTGCCTTTGTGGGAGCGAGCCTGCTCGCGAAGAACTTGAGACCGCCGCGTACATTCAGGATGTCCGCGAAATCGTTAACGTTCTTCGCGAGCAAGCTCGCTCCCACATAAAAGCGGCAGTGCCATGAAAATGTCTGAATAAATCCTGCCAAGGTCGCTGCTGGAACAGCGACTGCGCCCGGATGCGCCATGATTAATCGGACGAATGTCTCGGCCTTATCACTCCTCTGTCATATTTATGTCACGACAGGCCAGCAAGCTCTGGCCTGTCCGCCACAACGCTCAATAAAAACAAGGACGACCCTTATGCCCACGCAAAACCCCCATCGCATCGTTGGCCTCGGTACTGCCAGCAAGGTCTACAACACCCTGACCGAACTCAAGCACCTCGAGGGCCATCGCAGCGCCAAGTTGCTCTCGTTGCTGGCAGAGAACCTGGTGCGCAAAGGCCTGCTCAATGACCGCGAAGTCATGAACATGCTCGACCAGGTGGTCGACTGACGACCTCAACGACGTCAACGACGTCAATGTCGACTATCAAGCGCAGTGATTTTTCCCGGGACCCGCGCGCCGTTAAGGTAGCTCCATCGATTGATGGAGGTAGTTATGTCCCAAGTCCAGATCATGTCCGTAATTGGTAGCGCCGTTCCTGCGCCCCTCAGAGAGCTGGGATTGCTCGCCTGCTGGTACCTGGTGCAGGACGGCGAAGCCATCAGTGGTCCCCTGACTTCGCTGCCCGCCGCCCAGGAATTGTCGCAACGCCTCAGCGGCTTCGCCTTGCAGGCCTAAGGCAACTGCACCTTGGGTTTGGTTTCGACATATAAGCCCCAACTGGCGATGAACAATGCGGCGATCAGCGGCCCGATGACGAAGCCATTGAGACCAAAGATGCCAAGGCCGCCAAGGGTAGAGATCAGGATCAGGTAATCCGGCATCTTCGTGTCCTTGCCCACCAACACCGGGCGCAGGACGTTGTCCACCAGGCCGATCACGAATACCCCGAATAACGCCAGCACGACGCCCTGCCAAATTGCGCCACTGAGCAGGAACCAGACCGCTACCGGCACCCAGACGATCCCCGCCCCGACCGCCGGCAATAGCGACAGCAGCGCCATCAGCACCGCCCAGAGCAACGCGCTGGGAATGTCGAGGAACCAGAAAATCAAGCCGCCCAGGGCACCCTGGGTAACCGCCACCAACAGGTTGCCTTTGACCGTGGCGCGCACCACGCGGTTGAACTTGAGCTGCAGCCGGCGTTTCTGATTTTCGTCCAGCGGTACCGCTGTACGGATCTTGCGCGCCAGTTCGGCACCGTCGCGCAGAAAGAAAAACAGGAGGTACAGCATGATGAAAAAGCTCACCACGAACTCGAAGGTGCCCTGGCCGAAGCTGAACGCCTGACTGGCGAGGAACTGACTGCCCTGCATCGCGCTCTTGACGATTTTCTCTCGCAGACCGTTCAACTCACCCATGCCGAAACGGTCCAGCAGGTGCTGGAAATACGGCGGCAGGCTGTGTTTGAACTGCGCCACGTAGCTGGCGATATCCAGTTGGCCACTTTCGATGTTCTTGTAAAGCGTCGTCCCCTCCTGCACCAACAGCACACCGGTGACAATGACCGGCAAGATCGCGATCACCAGGCAAATGCCCAGCGTGAACAGCGAGGTCAGGTTGCGTTGCCAGCCGAATTTCAATTGCAGGCGATGCTGCATGGGTGCAAACACGATGCCGAGGATCACTGCCCAGAACACCGCGCCGTAGAACGGCAGCAGAATCCAGATGAAAGCAATGGATACCAGCACGAGCAGTACCATCAGCGATTTGTTTTGTATTGAGGTGTGGTTCATGGCCGGTCCATTTAACAAAACGCCCACTGCGTCTATCTAAAGGCTTAGTCCGCGGCGAAACGCCCGAGTGCCGTGGTTTGTGCATTGAAAATAGATCCAGATCAATAATCGTCCCCGGCCTTTGTCTTACCCTCGCGCGCTTTACGGTCGACTTCGCCATGACACTCGCCCCACCCGAACTGCTCGCCCCCGCCGGAACCCTGAAAAACATGCGCTATGCCTTCGCCTATGGCGCCGATGCGGTGTACGCCGGGCAGCCGCGCTACAGCTTGCGGGTGCGTAACAACGAGTTCGATCACGCCAATCTGGCCCTCGGCATCCGTGAAGCCCAGGCCCAGGGCAAGCGCTTCTACGTGGTGGTCAACATCGCCCCGCACAACGCCAAGCTGAAGACGTTCCTCAAGGACCTGGCTCCAGTCATCGAGATGGCCCCGGACGCGCTGATCATGTCCGACCCGGGGCTGATCATGCTGGTACGCCGGCACTTCCCGCAGATGCCGATCCACCTCTCGGTGCAGGCCAACACGGTGAACTGGGCCAGCGTCGAGTTCTGGCAGTTACAGGGTGTGAGCCGGGTCATCCTCTCGCGGGAGTTGTCGCTGGAAGAGATCGAGGAAATCCGCCAGCAGGTGCCGACCATGGAGCTCGAAGTGTTCGTGCATGGCGCGCTGTGCTTGGCCTACTCCGGGCGCTGCCTGTTGTCGGGCTACATGAACAAGCGCGATGCCAACCAGGGCAGTTGCACCAATGCCTGCCGCTGGAAGTATTCGGCGCAACCGGCCCAGGAAAACCTCACCGGGGATATCGTCCAGAGCTATGTCCCGGAACCGACCCTGGGCATCGGCACACCCACCGAGCAGGTGTTCCTGCTGCAGGAGGCCAATCGCCCCGACGAGCTGATGCCGGCTTTCGAGGATGAACACGGCACCTACATCATGAACGCCAAGGACCTGCGCGCGGTGCAGCATGTCGAGCGCCTGACCCGAATGGGCGTGCATTCGCTGAAGATCGAAGGCCGGACCAAATCGCACTTCTATTGCGCACGTACCACTCAGGTCTACCGCCGGGCCATCGACGATGCGGCGGCCGGCCTACCGTTCGACCGCAACCTGATGACCGACCTCGAATCCCTCGCCCAGCGCGGCTACACCGAAGGCTTCCTGCGCCGCCATGTGCACGATGAATACCAGAACTATCAGAACGGCAGTTCAGTCTGCGACCGCCAGCAGTTTGTTGGCGAGTTGACGGGGGAGCGGCGCGAGCGCCTGGCCGAGGTCAAGGTGAAGAATCGTTTTGCCCTGGGCGATCACATGGAACTGATGACGCCCAAGGGCAACTTTCATTTCGACCTGCATGAATTGCAGAACGCCCAGGGCGAGGCATTGCAGGTGGCGCCGGGTGATGGCCACACCGTTTACCTGCCGATCCCGGATGCGGTGGACCTGGGGTTTGGGTTGTTGATGCGGGATGTGCGGGGGGATTGAATTTGCCGTCGGTTATCACTTTGTGGGAGCGGGCTTGCCCGCGATTGGCATTTTCGCGGGGTGTTTATCCGTTCCTGCAGTGACGCCAACTCCCACCCCCTCCAATCAAAGCACCATCGCCGCCACCCAACCAAACGCCAACAACGGCAAGTTGTAATGCAGAAAAGTCGGCACCACGGTGTCCCAGATGTGGTGATGCTGGCCGTCGATGTTCAAGCCGGAGGTCGGGCCGAGGGTCGAGTCCGAGGCCGGTGAGCCGGCGTCGCCCAAGGCGCCGGCGGTGCCGACGATGCAGACGATGGCCAGCGGGCTGAAGCCCAGTTGCACGCACAGCGGGACGAAGATCGCGGCGAGGATCGGCACCGTGGAAAACGACGAGCCGATGCCCATGGTCACCAGCAGCCCCACCAGCAACATCAACAGCGCGCCAATGCCCTTGCTGTGGCCGATCCACGAGGCTGAGGCTTCGACCAGGGTCTGCACTTCGCCGGTGGCCTTCATCACTTCGGCAAAACCCGAGGCGGCGATCATGATGAAACCGATCATCGCCATCATCTTCATGCCTTCGGTGAACAAGTCATCGGTCTCGCGCCAGCGCACGACACCGGAAACCGAGAAGATCAGGAACCCGGCCAGCGCGCCGATAATCATCGAATCCAGCAGCAACTGAATAATGAACGCCGCGGCAATCGCCAGGCCGGCCACCAGCAGCGTCAGCGGGTTGTACTGCACCGCGACCTGTTCGACCCGCTCGATTTTTTCCAGGTCGTACACACGTTTCTTGCGATAGCTGACAAACGCCAGCAACAGGCCGAAAACCATGCCCAGCGCCGGGATGCCCATGGCGTGGGTGACGTTGATGCCGCTGATGTCGACCCCGCTCTTGGCCACGTTGGCCAGCAGAATCTCGTTGAGGAAGATGTTGCCAAAACCCACCGGCAGGAACATGTAGGGGGTGATCAGGCCGAAGGTCATGACGCAGGCGATCAACCGCCGATCCAGTTGCAGCTTGGTCAGCACGTAGAGCAACGGCGGCACCAGCAGCGGGATAAAGGCGATGTGGATCGGCAGGATGTTCTGCGAGGCGATCGCGACGATCCACAGCAGGCCGATCAGCAGCCACTTGACCTGGCCGCCGCCGTTGGCGTCCTGCCGATCAACCAGCGCCAGGGCCTTGTCCGCCAGGGCATGGGCCAGACCCGATTTGGCAATCGCCACGGCGAACGCGCCGAGCAAGGCGTAGGACAAGGCCACGGTCGCGCCGCCACCCAGGCCACTGTTGAACGCCTTGAGCGTCGCCTCGATCCCCAGGCCACCGGTCAGGCCACCGACCAGCGCGCCGATGATCAGCGCGATGACTACATGCACACGTGACAGGCTGAGCACCAGCATGATGCCGACCGCGGCAATGACAGCATTAATCATGGTTACCTCAAAGCAGATCGCCGATAAAAACCGGCGCAAACGGGTAGAGACCGGCCAGCCAGCTGCACGCGCCGACACCGGATGAAATGGAGGTTTTATTAGAGGGCGCGCACTGTGCCCCATGCCGCCCCAAGCTGCAAGTGCAGGCGTCGGCTTTTGTTTTCCGTGGCCGGCCCCGGCCCTCACGCTCAAGAAAGCGCTGGCTGTGCCGTTACAGGGCAAAGTCTTGGATATTTATCGATTTAGGGGCGCCTCCATGTCACTCAGACAGCTGTCGATTCAATGGAAAATCACCCTGCTGGCCGGCCTCTGCCTGGCCGCCATCGTGACCTTGCTGGTGGGTCTGTCGCTGTATCGCATGGAGCACAGTTCGGCGCTGGTGAAGGCCTCGAGCATGAGCATGCTCAATGAAGCGGCGCAGGCGCGCATCGAAGCCCAGGGTGAAGTGCAGGCGCTGGGTATTCGTCAGCAGTTCATGGACGCCTATCAATACGGCCACGGCTTTTCGCGCCAGGTGCTGTTCCTGCGCGACCAGGCGCAAAAACGCTTCCTCGACGCTTACGACCTGCGTGAAGACCTAACCCGTCAAGTCAAATCGGCACTGCTGGGCAACCCGCAACTGCTCGGCCTATCGTTGGTGTTCGAAGCCAATGCCCTGGATGGCAAGGACGAACTCTTCGCCGGCCAGCATGAGCTGGGCAGCAACGACAAGGGCCGTTTCGCCCTGTACTGGTCGCAACCCACAGCCGGCAAGCTGAATTCGATGGCGCTGCCGGAAAGCGACATGGCCGACACCAGCACCGGCCCCAGTGGCGAGCCGGCTAACGCCTGGTTCACCTGCCCGCGTACGACCCTCAAGCCGTGCGTGATCGAACCGTACTTCTACGTGATCGACGGCCAGAACGTACTGATGACCAGCATCGTCTTCCCGCTGCAAGTCGACGGCAAAGTCATCGCTTCGCTGTCGGTGGACATCAACCTCAACAGCCTGCAGGCGATCAGCCAACAGGCAAGCCGCAAACTCTACGATGGCCAGACCGCCGTCAGCATCTTGAGCCCCGTGGGCCTGCTTGCCGGCTACAGCCCTGACGCCAGCAAACTCAGCCAGCGCCTGACTGCGGTGGACAAGGACAGCGGCGCCGAATTGCTGCGCATGCTCGGCAGCAGCCTGCAGACCCAGAGCCTGCGCAACCATCAGCATCTGAAAGTGTTGTCGCCCTTCGAGCCGATTCCCGGCGGCAAACCCTGGGGCGTACTGCTTGATGTGCCGGAGAAGGTGCTGGTCGGCCCGGCCGAAGCACTCAAACAGGAACTCGATGCCAGCAACACCAGCGACACCCTGATCGAACTGAGCCTCGGCCTGGTCGCCGCCATCATCGGCCTGTTGCTGGTGTGGTTGATGGCCCGCAGCGTCACCCGGCCGATTCTCGGCGTCGCCGACATGCTGCAGGACATCGCCAGCGGCGAAGGCGACCTGACCCGGCGCCTGGCCTACGACAAGCAGGACGAGCTGGGACAACTGGCCGGCTGGTTCAACCGCTTCCTCGACAAACTGCAACCGATCATCGCCGACGTCAAACGCTCGGTGCAGGATGCGCGGGGCACCGCCGACCAGTCCTCGGCGATCGCCACCCAGACCAGCGCCGGCATGGAGCAGCAGTACCGCCAGGTCGACCAGGTGGCCACCGCTTCCCATGAAATGAGTGCCACCGCCCAGGACGTCGCCCGCAGCGCAGCCCAGGCCGCGCAAGCCGCGCGCGATGCCGACCAGGCGACGCGCCAGGGCCTGACCGTGATCGACCGCACCACCCAGAGCATCGACAGCCTGGCCGCCGACATGAGCACCGCCATGGCCCAGGTCGAAGGCCTGGCCGCCAACAGCGAGAAAATCGGCTCGGTACTGGAAGTGATTCGCGCCATCGCCGAGCAGACCAACCTGCTGGCGCTCAACGCCGCCATCGAAGCCGCCCGTGCCGGAGAGGCCGGACGCGGGTTTGCCGTGGTCGCTGACGAAGTGCGCAACCTGGCACGCCGTACCCAGGAGTCGGTGGAGGAAACCCGCCAGGTCATTGAGCAGTTGCAAAGCGGTACCCAGGATGTGGTGGGTGCCATGGGCAACAGCCATCGCCAGGCCCAAGGCAGCGTCGAGCAGGTCAGCCAGGCGGTGACCGCCCTGCGCCAGATCGGCGATGCGGTGACGGTGATTACCGACATGAACCTGCAGATCGCCAGTGCCGCCGAGGAGCAAAGCGCTGTGGCCGAAGAGATCAACAATAACGTGGCGACCATCCGCGACGTCACCGAGTCGTTATCGGAGCAAGCCAACGAGTCGGCGCGGGTCAGCCAGTCGCTCAACAGCTTGGCCAACCAGCAACAGAGCCTGATGGATCAGTTCCGCGTTTGACCCTGCCTGTGGCGGTGCGCTTGACGCACCGCCGCTCAGTGACCGGGCAGCTCGATGCGCACCTTGAGCCCGCCCCACTGGCTTTCTTCCAGGTGCAACTGGCCGCCCCAGGCTTCGACGATGTCACGCACGATGCCCAGGCCCAGACCGTGGCCATCGGTCTGCTCGTCCAGCCGAGTGCCACGGCTGATCACCTGATCGCGCTGCTCTTGCGGGATGCCGGGACCATCATCTTCTACCGCCAGCACGAAGCCGCCGGCCGTTGCCTCGACGCCCAGGCGCACCTCGGCATCCGCCCATTTGCAGGCGTTGTCCAGCAGATTGCCCAGTAGCTCCAGCACGTCCTCGCGATCCCACGGCAGCTGCAATCCCCTCGCAGCGACATAGCTGAGTTGCAGATGCTCACCGTGGATCATGTTCAGGGTCGCCAGCAATCCCGGTAGCTCAGCGTCGCAGTCGAATTGCGCGCCGGGCAATGCATCCCCGGCCAGGCGTGCACGGTTGAGTTCGCGATTGAGCCGCTGTTGCACCTGCTCCAGTTGCTCCAGCAGGACTTTGCGCAACTGCGGATGGGCGTCGAGCTTGTCGCTGGCGGCCAGACTCAAGAGCACCGCCAGTGGCGTCTTCAGCGCGTGACCGAGATTACCCAGGGCATTGCGCGAACGCTTGAGGCTGTCTTCGGTGTGCGCCAACAGATGATTGATCTGCGCCACTAATGGCTCCAGTTCCGCCGGGACTTCGGTGTCCAGTTGCGAGCGTTGCCCTTGTTGCAGTTGGGCGATCTGCTCACGGGCGGTTTCCAGAGGACGCAAGGCGCGGCGCACGGTGAGCCGTTGCAGCAGCAGGATCAGCAACAGCCCGGCCAGCCCCAGACCAAGACCGATCTGACGCATGCGCTGGAAGCTCTCGCGCACTGGCGTGTAATCCTGCGCCACGCTGATGGAGATTGCCTGGCCCTGACGCCGGTAGTCCGAACGCAACACCAGCAGTTGCTGGCCTTCGGGGCCCAGTTGCAGGTTGCTGCGCAAGCCGGGCTGTTCCAACGCTGGCAATTCCTGGTCCCACAACGACCGCGAGCGCCAGTGAGTGTCGGCAAAATCGATACTGAAGTAATGCCCGGAAAACGGCCGCTGGTACGCCGGCGACAGTCGTCGCTCATCCAGTTGCAACCCTTGCGGGCCACGCACCAGCGCCAGCAGCAGGTTTTCACTGGCATTGCGCAGGCCGGCTTCGAGGTAGCGCTGCAACCCCTGCTCGAATAGCCACAAACTGGTTTGCGCCAGCACCAGGCCGACGATCAGCATCACGCTGACCAGGCCCAGGCTCAAGCGCCGCTGAATCGACCTCACTGGCCCTGCCCGCCGAACAGGTAGCCCTGGCCGCGACGGGTTTCGATCACGCTGCGCCCCAGCTTGCGCCGCAGGTGATTGACGTGCACTTCAAGGACGTTGGAATCGCGCTCGGTTTCGCCGTCGTACAGGTGTTCGGCCAGATGACTTTTCGAGAGGATCTGCTGCGGGTGCAGCATGAAGTAGCGCAGCAGGCGGAATTCGGCGGCGGTCAGCTGGACCTCGGCGCCTTCGCTGATCACGCACTGGCGGCCTTCGTCCAGTTGCAGGCCGGCGGCCTTCAGCGTGGGTTGGTTGGCCTGGCCGTGGGAGCGACGCAGCAGCGCCTGGATGCGCAGGTGCAACTCCTCCGGGTGAAAGGGTTTGGTCAGGTAGTCATCGGCGCCGGCCTTCAGCCCTTCGATGCGCTCGGACCAGGAGCCGCGCGCGGTCAGCACCAGCACCGGGGTCGCCAGCCCCGCTGCGCGCCATTGGCTCAGTACCTCGAGCCCCGGCACGCCGGGCAGCCCGAGGTCGAGGATGATCAGGTCGTACGGCTCGCTGCGGCCCTGATACAGCGCATCGCGGCCGTCTGCCAGCCAATCCACCGCGTAACCCTGGCGAGTGAGGCCGGCCAGTATCTCGTCGGCCAGCGGCACGTGGTCTTCCACCAGAAGCAAACGCATCGATCAATCTTCCTCGTCTTTGAGTAAACGCCCGGTCCTGGCATCCAGGTCCAGCTCGCGCACCACCCCTTCGGTGGTCAGCAGCTCGACCTCATAAATGTAGACGTCATGCTTCTCTTCCAGCTCGGCCTCCAGCAATTTGGCGCCGGGATAGCGGTCCAGCGCCTGCTGCAGCAACTGCTCCAGCGGCAGGATCACTCCTTGCTGGCGCAGGCGCAGGGCTTCGTCCTGATCCAGGTCACGGGCCAGCCCCACCGAACACACCGCCAGTAACGCAAGGGCTGACAGCCCATAGGCGCGCAGATTCAACTTCATTACCTATCCTGATGATCCTTGAGCACCTGGCCACTGACCGCGTCCAATTCCAGGTCCCACTCCACGCCTTGGGGATCACGCAAGTCGATCTGGTAGATGTACTTGCCGTACTCTTGCTCCAGTTCGGTTTCAGTGACGGCGGCGCCGGGGTGCTTGGCCAGTGCAATGGCGTTGAGCTTTTCAAAAGACATAATGGTACCAGCGTCACGCAATCTCAGGGCCTCGTCAGGGCCCAGATCGCGGGCATGGGCCAGGCTGGCGGTCAGGGCCACAAGGCTGGCAGTGAACAGGGTGGTCAGGGTTTTCATGGGATGCCTCCAAAATCGGTATGGCCCCAGACTACCGCCGAGAACTTAATTGAAACTGAATGGCCACTATCGATGCACAACGGATCACCGGCGAGAGCGCAATGACTGCAATCCACATCAAATTCCCGGCCCTGACCCTCAAGGCCGGCCCACGGGCATTCGCGCGGATTCGCCGGGACGGCTTGAGCGCGCAACAGGTCAGCACCCTGCCCGGCGCGGCCGGCGGCCCGAAAGCCCTGGGTATTCAGGGGCTGGATCTGGCGCTGTTCGGTGAGTGGCTGCCGGCCGCGCCACGCGAACGTTCGCTGATCGGCGCCTCGGTGGGCTCCTGGCGCTTCGCCAGTGCCTGCCTACCGGATGCCGCGCAAGGCCTCCGCCGTCTCGGTGAGTTGTATACCGAACAGGACTTCGCCAAAGGCGTGAGCATGGCGCAGATCAGCCAAAGCTCGCAGCGCATGCTCGACGACCTGCTCGATGGCCAGGACGCACGGATCCTCGACACCCCCGACTACCGCTTGAACATCATGGTGGTGAAGAGCCACGGCCTGCTCGCCGACGACCATCGCGGGCGGCTGGGGCTGGGGCTGTCCTCGGTGATCGCCGACAACCTGCGGGGTCGCGCCCGGCTGTCGCGGCATTTCGAGCGGCTGATCATCCACGACCCGCGCCGCGCCCCACCCGTGCATGCGTTGGAGGATTTCCCTTCGCGTTTTGTCGCGCTGAACGCCGGCAACTTGCGCCAGGCCCTGCTGGCTTCGGGCTCGATCCCGATGGTCATGCAAGGCGTGCGCGATCTGCCGGGCGCTGGCGAAGGCACCTTTCGCGATGGTGGCCTGCTCGACTATCACCTCGACCTGCCCTACAGCGGCGACGACATCGTGCTCTACCCGCACTTCACCGACCGGGTGATTCCCGGCTGGTTCGACAAGACCCTGCCCTGGCGCCGGGCCTGCACGACGCGCTTGCAGGACGTCTTGCTGCTGGCGCCGTCGAAGGAGTACCTGGCCCGCTTGCCCTACGGCAAGTTGCCCGACCGCAATGACTTCAAACGCTTCATGGGCGACGCCGCGAGCCGGCAAAAGTACTGGCGAACCACCATGGAAGAAAGCCGGCGCCTGGGGGATGAATTCCTTGAGCTGACGGCCAACGGTCGCCTCGGCGAGCACTTGCTGACCCTTTAGTCAGTGTTTTCCCGCACGCCGTATTTCAAGCTGTTAAACTCGCCGCCTGCCCCATCGCCGCGGGCGATAGCCAACTGATAGAGCTCAAGACACTGTGGAAATCTTCAAAGAATTTACCTTCGAGTCCGCCCACCGCCTGCCCCACGTCCCGGACGGCCACAAGTGCGGGCGCCTGCACGGTCACTCGTTCAAGGTGGCGCTGCACCTCAGTGGCGACCTCGACCCGCATACCGGCTGGATCCGTGACTTCTCGGAAATCAAGGCGATCTTCAAGCCGCTGTACGAGCGCCTGGACCACAACTACCTGAATGACATTCCCGGCCTGGAAAACCCTACCAGTGAAGTGCTGGCCAAGTTCATCTGGAACGAGATGAAGCCACTGCTGCCGGAGCTGAGTGCGATCCGGATTCATGAGACATGCACCAGCGGTTGCATCTATCGCGGTGAGTAAATCCTGCGCTGGCGAAAAAACCACCGAGCCCGGTGGTTTTTTTATGCCTATGCTTGCTGGTTAAAACCTGCCAAGAGGACAAGCCCATGACGGACTGGCTGCTGGACCAGGTCTTTGATTTCCAGGGACAGCAGATCCGTTACGCGGTACACGGCGACGGCCCGCCGCTGGTGTTTGTGCATGGCACGCCGTTTTCGTCTTACGTGTGGCATCGGATTGCGCCGCACTTTTTTGCCACGCACCAGGTGCACTATTTCGACTTGCTCGGTTACGGCCAATCCGCGCAGCCGGACGCCGATGTATCACTTGGCGTGCAAAATCAACTGTTGGCGCAATTGCTCGATCACTGGGGAGTGGATCACCCCGACGTGGTCGCCCACGATTTCGGTGGCGCCACTTCGCTGCGCGCGCACCTGCTCGATGGCAAGGATTACCGCAGCCTGACCCTGATCGATCCAGTCGCACTAACGCCCTGGGGCTCGCCGTTCGTCCAGCACGTGCGCCAACATGAAGCGGCGTTCAGCGGGCTGCCCGATTACATTCAACGTGCGATTGTGCCGGCGTATATTCTCGGGGCAATTCAGCGCGACATTCCGGATGCAGAGCTGATGCCGTACGTGCAACCGTGGCTGGGCGATCCCGGGCAAGCGGCGTTCTATCGGCAGATCGCCCAGATGGACGAGCGCTATACCCTGGAAGCGCAACCGTTGTACCCGAAAATTCGCTGCCCGGTGCAGATCCTCTGGGGCGAAGAGGATCAGTGGATTCCCATCGAGCGGGGCCGGGCGCTGCACGCGATGATTCCCGGATCGCAATTTCATCCGATCGCGAATGCCGGACATCTCGTCCAGGAAGACGCCCCGCAAGCCATAGTCACTGCGCTGCTGCGATTTCTCCCGCCCCATTGAACCGGCACAGCGTTTGCTGTCGTGGATTGCGCCGCTGGTCGACATCGGTGCTGGCGCGCTAACGTATATGCCATTGACCTACGTCCTGGGTACCCGCTCCTCCAGCACAGCACTAGAAGATCTATAAAGGGATTCGCCTGATGCACATCATCAACGCCCGCCTGCGCAACCGCGAAGGTTTGCATGAACTGCACCTGGAAAACGGCCTGATTTCCAGCATCGCCCGCCAGACCGAAGCGCCGACCCTGGGCCCGGACGACCTCGACGCCGCCGGCAACCTGGTGGTGCCGCCTTTCGTCGAGCCGCACATTCATCTGGATGCCACCCTGACCGCTGGCGAACCGCGCTGGAACATGAGCGGCACGCTGTTCGAGGGCATCGAGTGCTGGGGCGAGCGCAAGGCCACCATCACCCCGGAAGACACCAAGCTACGCGCCAAGAAGACTATCGACGCCCTCGCCCGCCATGGCATCCAGCACGTACGCACCCACGTCGACGTCACTGACCCGCAGCTCACCGCGCTCAAGGCGATGCTCGAAGTGCGCGAGGAAAGCCGGCACCTGATCGACCTGCAGATCGTCGCCTTCCCCCAGGAAGGCATCGAGTCCTACCACAACGGGCGCGAATTGATGACCGAGGCGATCGCCCTGGGCGCCGATGTGGTGGGCGGGATTCCGCATTTCGAGTACACCCGCGACCAGGGTGTCAGCTCGGTGAAATTCCTCATGGACCTGGCCGAACGCACGGGCTGCCTGGTGGACGTGCATTGCGACGAAACCGACGACCCGCACTCCCGATTCCTCGAAGTGCTGGCCGAAGAAGCCCGCAGCCGGGGCATGGGCTCGCGGGTAACCGCCAGCCACACCACGGCCATGGGCTCCTACGACAACGCTTACTGCGCCAAGCTGTTCCGCTTGCTCGGCCACTCGGGGATCAGCTTCGTCTCCTGCCCCACCGAGAGCATTCACCTGCAGGGGCGTTTCGATAACTTCCCGAAACGCCGTGGCGTGACCCGGGTCAACGAGCTGCTCGAAGCCGGAATGAACGTGTGTTTTGGCCAGGATTCGATCGTCGACCCCTGGTACCCCCTGGGCAACGGCAACATCCTGCGGGTGCTGGAAGCCGGTCTGCACATCTGCCACATGCTCGGCTACCGCAACTTGCAAAGCGCCCTCGACCTGATCACCGACAACAGCGCCAGAGCCATGGCCCTCGGTGAACGTTACGGACTGGAGCCGGGACGCCCGGCGAACCTGCTGATCCTGTCAGCCGACAGCGACTACGAAGTGATCCGCAGCCAGGGCTTGCCGCTGTATTCGATTCGCGGTGGCAAGGTGCTGATGAAGCGGACCATGGCGGTGGTGGAGATGGCTGATCAGCGTTAAGTGGTGTCTGGACTGGCGTCTTCGCGAGCCTGCTCGCGAAAGCGATGTAACAGTCAATCAATCCGCTGAGCCGTACCAAACAAACTCACCCGACTCAATTGCCCCAACTCTTCCTCCAACAAAATCGGCGCCGTGCCTCCGGGCATGGTCACTTTCACCTTCCCGGCACCGACCCAACCCACCCGCCACGCCGCGCTGGCCACGGCACTGGCGCTGGTGCCGGACGACGCCGTCGGCCCTTCGCCCCGTTCAAACACCCGCGCGGCCAGATGCCCGTCGGACAAACGCATCGCCCATTGCAGATTGACCCCCGCCACACAAGGATTGCCCGCCCCGGCCGGCATCGAATAAGCGATGCGCGTCAGCCCCTCGACCAAGCCCGGTTCGCCCATCTGCTGATTGCCAGGCAGATCATCGGTACCGTCCACCAGCGTCACACAATGCGGATTACCCACCCGCACAAACTGACTGCGCGACCACGCCGGGTTGAGCGCCGTCAGCGGTTCAACCTGGCTCAGTTCACGGTCATTCAACAGCACCGTTGCAACGCCCACGGCGCTGACCGCCGCCGGCCCGAAACCGGGTTGGCCAAGGTCGAGCCAGAACCCTTTCACGTCCTCGACCTCAGCGGCTTTCACCAGCGTCTGGCCCGGCGAAGGGCTGTCGGATTTGTCGTGGTGGACCCTGAGCACAAAGGTCTCGCCGTCGGACAACAGCCCTTGATCGCTCAAGGCCTGGGAAAAAATCGTCAGCCCGTTGCCACTACGCTCGGCGAGCGTCGCGTCGGTATTGACGATCAACAGATCGAATGGCGACGCGTCCTGAAAGGGTCCCACCAGCAGCCCATCCGAGCGATGAGACTTGGCCCCTGTCGGCTGGGTGCCTGGCGCCCAGCTGCAACAGAACTCGACTGCCCGCGCGCTCCAGGTAGCGAGGGTTTGCGCAGCCTGGCGTGCGTCGTCCGGCAGAGCGATACTGCGTTGGCGCAGTTCGGCGGGACTGACAACGACGTAACGATTACCGCGCGCATCATATAAAGCAGTCATAGGGCATCCTGAATGGGTGGACCAAGCGATGCCCTACTCTAAGGCTTCGCAGCCCAGCGGTCTCGGCAAAACCCAAGGTCGTCTGCCGGCCATTGATGTGCAAGGATGTGTCCCTGTTGTCGCTTCCACCGAAAGAACAAGGATTTTTCATGACTGCCAGCCTCTCCCCACCCCCAGTCCGCCCCGGACGCCCCGAACAAATGTCGACCCGCCTGGCGTTCTTTATCGCCGGCTTCGGCATTGCCGCTTGGGCGCCGCTGGTGCCCTATGCCAAGGCCCGGGCCGGGCTGGATGAAGGTACCCTCGGCCTGTTGCTGCTGAGCCTGGGCGTTGGTTCGATCCTGGCGATGCCGATCGCCGGGGCACTGGCTTCGCGCTATGGCTGCCGCCGAGTGCTGACTGCCGGCACGCTGATGATCTGCCTGGCGCTGCCGCTGCTGGCGACGGTATCGAGTATTGCGCTGTTGATTGCCACATTGTTTCTGTTTGGCGCCGGGCTGGGCACGGTGGATTCGACTACCAACCTGCAGGCGGTGATTGTCGAGCGGGCCAGCGGCAAGACCATGATGTCGGGTTTTCACGGCATGTTCAGCCTCGGCGGGATCGTCGGCGCGGCGGGAGTCAGTGCCTTGCTCGGTCTGGGACTGACACCGCTGGCGGCAATGGGCGTGGTGATCCTGATGCTGCTCGCTGCGCTGTTCAAGGCCGCGCCCCATCTGCTGTCCTACGCCGGCGAAAGGTCGGGACCGGCGTTCGCCGTGCCCCACGGCATCGTGCTGTTCATCGGCGGCATGTGCTTCATCGTGTTCCTTGCCGAAGGCGCGGCGCTGGACTGGAGTGCGGTGTTCCTCGCTCAGGAGCGCGGCATCGACACCGCATACGCCGGATTGGGCTACGCCGCGTTCGCCCTGACCATGACCGTCGGCCGCCTCACCGGCGACCGGATCGTCCGGCGCCTGGGCGCAACGCGGGTGATCGTCGGCGGTGGATTGACGGCGGCAGCAGGTTTGTTTCTGGCGACCTTCTCGCCCAACTGGGAGTTCGCGCTAGTGGGCTATGCACTGCTCGGCGTTGGCTGCTCGAACATCGTGCCGGTGCTGTACACCGCTGTCGGCAAGCAGACAGTGATGCCGGAAAGCATCGCCGTGCCGGCCATCACCACCCTGGGTTACGCGGGGATTCTCGCCGGTCCTGCGGTGATCGGCTTCGTCGCCCACGCCAGCAGCCTGAGCTTTGCCTTTGGCTTGATGGCGATGCTGCTGGTGGCAGTGGCGATTGGCGGGAAAGTATTGCGGGTGTGAAGCCATCGCGAGCAGTCGACGCAATGTCGTCCTGCTCGCGGTGCGCTGCCGTCAGAAGCCGACGCTGGCCTGGACGAAGAAGGTGCGGGGCGCACCGACGTACATGCCCGAGTTGTTGTCGCTGGAGCGGGTGAAGTACTGCTTGTCGAAGACGTTCTTCACCCCGGCACCGAGCTTGAGGTTCGACAGCTGTGCGCCGAAGTCATACCCAGCGCGCACATTCCACAGCACGTAGCCCGGGATGTCGCCGTACTGACCATCGGCAGTGCCCTCGGTGATGTAGTCACCGTTGAAGCTGCCATCGGCATTCACCCCGGTCCCCGGCGAGCGCTGTTTCGACTGGGCGAAGGCATCGACGTTGTAGGTCCAGCGGTTGACGTCATAGCGCAGGCCCATGGTCGCCACCTGGCGCGAATAGAACGGCAGGTCGCGGCCCTTGAAGCCGGGGATTTCTCCCTCGTACACCGCACGGGTGTAGGTCAGCCCGGCATTGGCGGTCAGGCCGTCGAGGCGTGGGTCGAGCGCGGCCATGTCGTAGTGCACCGAGGCTTCGACACCCTGGTGAGTGGTCGCGCCGAGGTTGGTCCAGCCGACATCGTTGCTGATGTATTGCAGTTCTTCGTCGAAGTCGATGTAGAACAGCGTCACTTCGCCGCCCCACGCGTCATCGTTGAAACGCGTGCCGATTTCGTAGGTCTTGGCCTTCTCCGGATTCAGCCCGCTGGCGGTCTCGTCGCCGGCACCGCCTTGGCCCAGCTGGAAGTACTGCAGGGCACCGAACGAGGTTTCGTAGTTGGCGAACAGTTTCCAGGCATCGGTCAGGTGATACATCACGCTCAAGGCCGGCAGCGGTTCATGGCTGTCGATGCTGCGGCGTTTTTCCTGGACTGGCTTGCCTGCGGTGTCGAGCACCGGACGGTCATGCCATTCGGTGCGGATATCTTCGAAGCGAATGCCCGGGGTCACGGTCCAGTTGCCGATGTCGATTTTGTTGTCGACGTAGAACGCATTGGCCTCGGTGCCGCCGGTGCGGTCCTGGTAGACGTGACCGTCAGAAGTCGGGGTCTGCACTGGCTGGTTGTTCACCAGCGCCACACGGCTGGCTTGCTCGTGCATGCCTTCCTTGAGGTAGCGATAACCGACGCTGACTTCCTGGGAACTCGGGCCGACGTCGAACACATGGGACACCCGTGGCTCGATGCCAAAGGTGTAGTAAGTGCGCGGGTAGGAACTCAGGGTCTTCTGGTCGCGGGCGGCGATGGTGCTGCCACGGAAGCTGTCGGAATAATAGGTCAGCACTTCGGCCTGGGTGCGGTCGTCGATCACTCGCGCCCACTTGAAGGACACGTCTTTGCGCCGGCCACTGAAGTTGTCGTAGTCACGCACCGACTGGTAGGGGTTTTCGTCGTACTGCTGCTGGGTCAGGCCGCCGGGCATGTCGGCCTTGGCGTCGTAGTAATGGAAATTCAGCGAGAAATCGTCGACGTCGGTGGGCGCCCAGTGGGTCTTGAGGATCACGTCGTCGATGTCGTTGCCGTTGTTGCTCTCGCGGTAGCCATTGCCGTTGACCCCGGAGTACAGCAACGCCATGCCCAAGCCGTTGTCCGCGGTGCCGCCGAGAAAAGCCGTGTCGATGTGCTTCCAGCCGCCGCGCTGGGAGGTCTCCAGGGTGCTGCCGATTTCACCGGTGGTTTTTTCCGGAATCGCACGGGTGACAAAGTTGATCACCCCGCCAACGTTCTGTGGCCCGTAGCGCACCGAGCCGGCGCCGCGTACCACGTCGATGCTGTCGAGGTTGCCCGAGGAAATCGGTGCCATTGACAGTTGCGGCTGGCCGTAGGGGGCGAACGCGGCGGGTACACCATCGATCAACACGGTGGCGCGCGGCGACAGGCGCGAGGTCAGGCCACGCACGCCGACGTTCAGCGAAATATCGCTGCCGCCAGTGCCGTTGGCGTCCTGCACCTGCACCCCCGGAACGCGCTTGAGCACATCGCCGACGGTCATGGCGCCCTGCTCCACCATGGCCTCGCGGCGGATCACCGTACGCGCGCCGGGATGGTTCTGCACCCCCGCCTCATTGGCATCGCCGAGCCAGTCGCCGACCACGGTGATGTCAGTCACCGCCAGTTCCAGCGGACCGGATGCCGCTGCCGGGCTTAGGGTCACCGAGCCCTCATCGATCGAATACTCCAGGCCGCTGCCTTGCAGCAATTGACGCAGGGCCTGCTCCGGCGACAGGTTACCGTCAACCGCTGGCGCCTGTTTGCCGGCCACCAGTTGCGGATCGAAAAACACCTGCAGGGAGGTTTGCTGGCCCAGTTGGGTCAGGGCCTCGCCCAGTGGTTGAGCCTGAATGTGGATGTTGCCGGCAGCCTGTTCGGCCTGTGCCAGCGGCAGTGCGACGTTGACCGCAAGGGCCAGGGCCAGTGGCAACCAGCGAGCGGAACGTGAAGCGGGGTTGTTGTTTTTAGCGCGAGGGGTTTTCACGTCGAACCTTGTCCTGTTGATCGCAAAGTGGTGCGTCTGTTAATGCAAACCAGTTGCAGTTGGACAGGAAGACGAACAACTCGAAAAAAACCTGAATCTATCGCGCAATTATTTCCTGACTGCCGTCGTCCAGAGTGCGAATCGCTACCGGCAGGATGGTCGGCAAGGCCTTGAGCAAGGCGTCGATGTTGTCGGACTTGAACACGCTGGTCAGGCGCAACTGCCCCACCGCCGGCGTGCCGACCTTCAACGGTTTGTCGCGGTAGCGCGAGACCTCCTCGGCCACTTCGACCAGGCTGGCGTCGTTGAACACCAGCTTGCCGCCGCGCCAGGCGGTCAGGGCCTGGGTGTCTACGGCATGGGCCTGGGCCACCCGGCCACTGGCGTCGACTCGCGTGCCGAGCCCGGCCGTCAGGCTGACAAAGTCGCTGTCGGCGGCTGACCGACCCTGGACCTTGACCGTGCCCTGCTCCACCGCCACCCGGGTTTCATGGGGATCGCGTCGCACGTCGAAGCGAGTACCGGTCACCGTGACCTTGCCCGTGCCCGCCTCGACCACAAACGGCCGGCTGCTGTCGTGTTCGACACTGAACAGGGCTTCACCCTGGGTCAACTCGATGCCGCGACGGTCCTTCTCGAAGTGCACCTTGACCTGACTGCGGCTGTTCAAGTCGATCAGCGAACCGTCCGGCAACGCCACCTGGCGCCGTTCGCCAAGGGCCGTGGAAAACTCGGCGCTGTAGCCGGCCGGGTGTTGCAGGCCACTGAACAGACCGACAGCAACCGCCACGCCGAGCACACTGGCGGCCACCGCGAATTGCAGCAGCGGGCGCCGCTTGCTCCGGCTCGGCGGGGTTTCGCAGAGTGCTTGCAGACGCGCCTTCGGCACCAGGTCGGCAGCGCCCCACAGGCCTTGCAGCAACTGCAACTCATCGCGGTGCTGGCTGTGTTCGGCCAGCCAGGCATCCAGGCGTTGCTGATCCTCGGCACTCAGCGTGGCGTCGGTCAGGCGCGCGAACCACAGCGCCGCCTCGTCGCGAACCCTGCTCCGGCCGCAGGCACAATCCCCCGTATCCATCATGGAATGTCCTGTTTGGCGGTGGCTGGAAAATGCACGCGGATCATTGGCCCGCTCCATCCAGGCGGTCTCGTAGATGCCGCAGGGTGCGGATCATATACTTTTCCACCATGTTTTTAGACAGTCCCAGGCGCTCGGCAATTTCTGCCTGGGTCAGGCCTTCGAGCTTCTGCCAGATGAACACTTTGCGGCAGTTGGCAGGCAACTCGGCGAGCGCCTCCTCGACACAATCAGCCAACTGGATCGCGTGCATGTAATGCTCCGGATCATCCGCCGCTGACAGCCCAGGATCGATCGCCTCCACCTCCATGGCGCCGCGCCGCTCCTCCCGCCGATAACCGTCCACCGCAATGTTGCGCGCGGTCTGGTGCAGATAGGCCCGTGGTTGCTGCACCCCGGCGGCGTCGGATTCCAGCACCCGGACGAAGGTGTCGTGGGCCAGATCCTCGGCCAACGCACGGTTGCGCAACCGGCGCGTCCAGGTACCGACCAACTCTTCGTAGTGCTCGAAAAATCCTGATCTGCGGGGCAGCTTGGCGGTCATTGCGATGGGCCGGGGTGGCGAGGGCGTGAATAGTAATGCTTCCTATTAAGGCGAGCAATTGATTCCCTTGACCGCTGGTCTTGCGCCAGCGGTCCACCCTCGCGCAACCGCTCAAGGCATGCTCAAGGTCACCACATAATCGCCCGAACGCAGCGGCTGGCCCGCTTCATCCAGCAGTTGGTACTGTCGATCGAAATAGCGCTCGGTCGGGCTGTTGTCGGCCATCAGCCTGACCCTGACCGCAGACCCACCGAGTGCCTTGCCGCTGGCAGTCGGCGCCAACGCTTGTACCTCGATAGCGGTGCCGCGACTGGCGGGCGAGCAGCCCGTGAGATCAACCCTTCCATCCACGCTCGCCTGAACGCTACAAGCCGGCTCGACAATCGCGCCGTGAAAATGAATGACGCCTGCCTGACAGACGCTACTGAACGCAGCGGCTACAGCAAAACCAATCGCCAGAACTTTGCTTTGCATGACTATCACTCCCGGTTGGATATCCACTGCATCGGCAAGCCCGGGATTTTCAGGAGTGATGGCACTTGCCAGTCACCCCGCCCGACAAATATGATAATCATTATCATTAGTACCTCATCTGCGAACCATGCCCGTGCCCCCTCCCGCCTGCCATCCCGGACTCGCCACCCTGTACCGCGAACAGCATTCCTGGCTGCAGCGCTGGCTGCGTTGCCGACTCGGCTGTTCCCACAGCGCGGCGGACCTGGCGCAGGACGTGTTCGTGCGCTTGCTGGCCAAGACCGAGGTGATCGAAGTCCAGGCCCCGCGTAGCTTTCTGGCCACCGTGGCGCAGAGCGTGCTGTCCAATCACTATCGCCGGCAGAAACTGGAAAAGGCCTATCTCCAGGCCCTGGCAAACCTGCCCGAGGCACTGGCGCCGGACCTCGAGAGCCAGGCGATCATGCTCGAAACCCTGCTGGAGTTGGACGCCGTTCTGGAACGCCTGGAACTGCCTGTGCGAAAGGCATTCCTCTGGTCTCAACTGGAGGGTTTGAGCCATGGCGAAATTGCCGGGCGCTTGAAGGTTTCGATCGCCACGGTCAAACGCTACATCGTCAAGGCCGGCGCCCAGTGCATCATGCTCGACGGCGGGTGGGCCTGATGTCAGCGCAATCCTCGTCAACCGCGCAGCCGACGATTCCGATGGCCGTCGCCGAGAGGGCCATGCATTGGCTGCTGGAGTTGCAGGAGCCGCAGGTCAGCGAACAAACCCGCGCCGACTGGCTGGCGTGGCGGCAGGCCGATGCCGTGCATGAGTTGGCATGGCAGCGGGCCCAGGGCTTTGCTTCGCGTATGAGTAGCCTGCGCTCACCCGGCCAGCGTCCGCTCGCCAGCGCCGCGCTGTCGTCGACCCTGTCGCGGCGCAGCGTCCTGAAAAACCTGGCGCTGTTTCTGGCCGCCGGCGGCACGGCCTGGAGCGCCCGGGACAGCAGCCTGGCGCAGGATTGGCGCAGCGATTTCAGCAGTGCCATCGGTGAGCGGCGCACCCTGCAACTGGCCGGTCAGGTGCGGGTTCAACTCAATACCGATACCGCGATCAAGGTGCGGGTCGACAGCCAGATCCACCACATTCAGTTGCTGCGCGGGGAGATTCTGCTGGAGGCGCCAGCGGCTGCTCCTTTGTGGGTGCATAGCGCGGAGGGTCGGGTGCGAATGCTTGGCCAACAATTGGCGGTGCGTCAGCGCCAGGGTTTCACCCAAGCCAGCAGCGAGGATGGCGGTATCACCCTCCACCCCCTGGATCGGACTGACAGCGCGATCGACGCAGCAGCCGGGGAAGTCGTGAGTTTCGACCGCCTGGCCCTGCTCGCGCGTCGGCCACGCGCTCCCGGCGAACTGGCCTGGAGCCGTGGCATGATCGTCGCGCAGGGCCAGCGCTTGGCCGACTTCGTCGATGAATTGTCGCGCTACCGCCGTGGTCACTTGGGTTGCGATCCTAGTCTTGCCGAGTTGCGAGTCTCAGGCACCTTTCCACTGGATGACACCGATCAGGTCATTGCCGCCCTCGGCGAAACCTTCGACCTCGACGTGCAGCACCTGACCCGTTACTGGGTGACGTTAAAGGCCAAACCCGGCCTCGGCTAAATTTTTCCAATGCGGGTGAGCCGTTTTCGTTTTTCACGAGACTTGTATCCCCAACGATCACATTCATTGGGGATACACACATGCAGCACTTGCAACAATCAGCTCCGGTCCGTCAACGCTTGATCAAGCAGCGGCTGGCTGCGGCCGTGCTGCAGGGCATCGCCTGCATGGGCGTCGCCGCTCCGTTGCTACTCGCCTCGGCGCAGGTTCAGGCGGCGCAACAGCAACTGGATTTCAACATTCCGGGAGGTCCGCTCGGCGCTGCTTTGGCGCAGTTCGGCGAGACCGCCCACCTGCTGATCAGTTACCCCGCCGAGCTCACCGAAGGCCGCGTGACCCAAGGCCTGAGCGGCCGCTTCGAGATCGATAACGGCCTCGACACGCTGCTGGCCGGCACCGATCTGCAAGCCTTGCGCACCACCCAGGGCGGCTATCAAATCGCCCGTCGGCAAAACAGCGACGCCTTGCAACTGGATGCCCTGACCATTTCCGGCAAGGCGCCCGGTTCGACCACTGAAGGCACCGGCTCCTACACCACCTTGTCGTCCAGCAGTTCGACACGACTGAACCTGACGCCAAAGGAAACCCCGCAATCGTTGACGGTGATGACCCGCCAGCGCCTGGATGACCAGCGCCTGACCACCCTCAGCGACACCATGGACGCGACGCCCGGGATCATTGTCCTGCGTGACGGTCTGGGGGCGGAAAGTGACAGTTTCTGGTCCCGGGGTTTCGAGATCCAGAACTTCGAGATCGACGGCGTGCCCACCGTCACACGCATGGACAACTACGCCCAGAGCATGGCCCAGTACGACCGTGTAGAAGTGGTACGGGGCGCCACGGGGCTGATCAGCGGCATGGGCAACCCCTCGGCCACCATCAACCTGATCCGCAAGCGCCCAACCGCCGAGGCCCAGGCCAGCGTGACCGGCGAAGCAGGCACCTGGGACCGTTACGGCAGCGGCTTCGACGTCTCCGGACCGCTGACCGAAAGCGGCAACGTGCGCGGTCGCGTGGTGGCCGACTACAAGACCGGTGGCGCCTGGATCGACCGCTTCAAGCAGGATTCGCAGTTGCTGTACGGCATCAGCGAATTCGACCTCACTGAAGAGACCTTGCTGACCCTGGGCTTTAGCTACCTGCGCACCGACGTCGATTCGCCCCTGCGCTCCGGCCTGCCGACACGTTTCCCCGATGGCCAGCGCACCGACCTCAGTCGCTCGACCAACGCCTCGCCAGACTGGTCCTACAACGACCATGAGCAAACCAGCTACTTCACCTCCATCGAGCAGCAACTGGGCAATGGCTGGAGTGGCAAGGTCGAGTTCACCCACACCGAGAACACATTCGACGAGGTCTTCACCTACCTCAATGGCACCCTGCAGCCCGATGGCAGCGGCACCAGCCTGTTACCGGTCAAGTTTGCCGGCACGCCGCGCCAGGACAACCTCGACCTGTACCTGACCGGCCCCTTGAATCTGCTGGGCCGCGAACACGAAATCATCGGTGGCCTGACCCTGTCCAAGTACAACGAAAACGTCCCCAGCTACGGTGGCTGGCGCTATGACTACTCCGGCTCGCCGGCGGGCGCCATCGACAACCTGTTCGACTACCACGGCAACAACCCCAAGCCGGACTTCCCGGTCACCGGCAAGTCGTCCATCGACGAGACCCAGTATGCCGCCTACCTCACCGGGCGTTTCCACGTCAGCGATGATCTGAGCCTGATCCTCGGCAGCCGCCTGGTGGACTGGAAACGCGACACCGAGGACCGCCCTTACGGTGCCGATGCCAGCGAAACCCAGTCGCGGGAAACCGGGGTGTTCATTCCCTACACCGGCGTGGTCTACGACCTGACCGACGTCTGGTCGCTGTACGCCAGCTACACCAAGATCTTCAACCCGCAAGCTTCCTGGGTGCGCGACGAAAACAACAAACCGCTGGACCCGATGGAGGGCAAGGGCTACGAACTGGGGATCAAGGGCAGTCATCTGGACGGCCAGTTGAACTCCAGCCTTGCGCTGTTCAAGCTGGAACAGGACAACCTCGCCGTGTGGCAGGCCGAGTACCCAGGCAGCAACGTCTACAAGGCCGAACAGGGAACGACCTCCAAGGGCGTGGAAATGCAACTGGACGGCCAACTGGCCGAAGGTTGGCAAGTCGGCACGGGCTACGCCTACACCGTCACCACCGATGCCGACGATCAACGCATCAACACCACCCTGCCCCGCCACAGCGTGAAAACCTTCAGCACCTATCGCCTGGGCGGCGAGCTCGACAAACTGACCGTCGGCGGCGGGGTGAACTGGCAAAGCAAAGTCGGCAGCGACCTGCACACCTTCACCCAAGGCAGCTACGCCATCACCAACCTGCTGGCGCGCTACGACATCAGCAAAAACCTCAGCGCCTCGGTCAACCTCAACAACCTGTTCGACCGCGAGTACTTCAGCTATGCCGGTTACTACGGTAACTACGGCGCGCCGCGTAACCTGATGACCAGCTTCAAGTACAGCTTCTGACCCGCGCCGCTGGCCCGCTCAGTCGCGGGCCAGCGTGCTAAATTGTCCGCCCCCACGTAACAAGGAGTGTTCACCGTGAAATTCGGCTACCTGATCATCTACGTCCCCGACGTCAGCGCTTCCCTCGAATTTTTCTCTGCCGCCTTTGGCCTTCCCACCCGCTTTCTCCACGAGTCCGGCACCTACGGCGAGCTGGAGACCGGTGCCACCGCCCTGGCCTTTGCCGCCGACGAACTGGCGGCGATGAATTTCCACGGCGGGCATGTGTCGGCCCACAGCAGCGCGAAACCGTTGGGCATGGAAGTCGCCCTGGTCACCGAGGACGTCCTCGCCGCCCACGCCCAGGCACTCAAGGCCGGCGCCAGCGAGATCGCTGCGCCGCAGGAAAAGCCCTGGGGCCAAACCGTGTCCTATGTGCGCTGCCCGGACGGCACGCTGGTGGAACTGTGCTCGCCCATCGCCTGATCCACACCTGAGGCCAAACACCTGACGACTGGTTAGCGAAAGCATTTGCTACGAAATATTACATGCGTCATATTATGATCGTAATAATCATCATGATCGCAGGTTCCGCCATGACCAGTCTGTCAGCCGTAGATCCGACCCTCGCCACTGCGACGGCCCCTCCTCGTACCAAGCGCCTGCTGTTGGCGGCCACTGGCCTGGCTGCACTGGTTGCGGCAGGCCTCTACACCGCCCACTGGTGGACCAGTGCACGTTTTGTCGAAACCACTGACGATGCCTACATCGGCGGCGATATCACGGTGATCGGACCGAAAGTCGCAGGGCATATCGAGCAGGTGCTGGTCAGTGACAACCAGCAGGTCAAGGCCGGCGACGTCTTGATTCGCCTCGACGCGCGGGACTACCGCGCCCACCTGGCCAAGGCCGAAGGCGCAGTCGCTGCACAACAAGCGCTGTTGGCCAATCTCGATGCCACTGAACAATTGCAACAGGCGGTGATCGGCCAGGCGCGGGCCGGGATTGACGCGGCGGGCGCGGAAACTTCCCGTTCACGCGATGACAACGTGCGCTACAAGCGTCTGGTGGGCAGCAATGCGGTCTCGGTGGAAAGTGCGCAACGGGCCGACGCCACTTTCAAGACCGCCCAGGCCCTCAGCGCCCGCGCCCAGGCCGAACTGCTGGCTGCGCAACGCCAACTGAATGTGATCACCACTCAGAAGCAACAAGCCCGCGCCGCCTTGCAGCAGGCCAGCGCCGAGCGTGACCTGGCGCAACTGAATGTCGACTACACCGAGCTGCGCGCACCCGTCGATGGCGTGATCGGCAATCGCCGGGCTCGGGTCGGCGCCTACGCCCAGGTGGGTGCGCAACTGCTCTCGGTGGTGCCCGCCAGTGGGTTGTGGGTCGACGCCAATTTCAAAGAGGATCAACTGGCGCACATGCAGCCCGGGCAACGGGTAAGCATCCGCGCCGACGTGCTGTCGGGACAGACCTTCCACGGTCACCTCGACAGCCTGGCGCCCGCCACCGGTTCGCTGTTCAGCGTGCTGCCGGCGGAAAACGCCACCGGCAATTTCACCAAGATTGTTCAGCGGGTGCCGGTGCGCATTCTGCTGGACCCGACCGACGCGGTACTCGGTCACCTGCGCCCCGGCCTCTCGGTCACCGCCGCCGTCGACACCCGCGCCGAACCTGAAACTGCTGCCGTGGCCAGCGCGCCGTGAGCAGCAGCCTCAGCGTTCCGGCCCCGGCGTTCGATGCAGCGAGCATGCGCACCGCGACCAAAGTCTTCGCCTTCGCGACCATGTGCATCGGCATGTTCATCGCCCTGCTCGACATCCAGATCGTCTCCGCCTCCCTGCGCGATATCGGCGGCGGACTGTCGGCCGGCACCGATGAGACCGCCTGGGTGCAGACCAGCTACCTGATCGCCGAAATCATCGTCATCCCGTTGTCCGGCTGGCTGTCGCGGGTGTTCTCCACGCGCTGGCTGTTCTGCGCCTCGGCGGTCGGCTTCACCGTCGCCAGTCTGCTCTGCGGCGCCGCGTGGAATATCCAGAGCATGATTGCCTTCCGTGCCCTGCAGGGCTTTCTCGGCGGCTCCATGATTCCGCTGGTGTTCACCACCGCGTTCTTTTTCTTCACCGGCAAGCAGCGGGTAATCGCCGCCGCTACCATCGGCGCCGTGGCGTCCCTGGCGCCGACCCTCGGGCCGGTGGTGGGCGGTTTTATCACCGACGTCTCGTCCTGGCACTGGCTGTTCTACATCAACCTGGTGCCGGGGATCTTTGTCGCCATTGCAGTGCCGATGCTGGTGAAGATCGATCAGCCGGAGTTGTCCCTGCTCAAGGGGGCGGACTACCTGAGCATGCTGTTGCTGGCAGTGTTTCTCGGCTGCCTGGAATACACCCTGGAAGAAGGCCCGCGTTACAACTGGTTCAGCGACCAGACCATCCTCATCACCGCCTGGTTGTCGGGCCTTGCCGGGCTGGCCTTTGTCGGCCGCACCTTGCAGGTGGCCAATCCGATTGTCGACCTGCGTGCCTTGAAGGACCGCAATTTCGCCCTCGGTTGTTTCTTCTCGTTCGTCACCGGCATCGGCCTGTTCGCCACCATCTACCTGACCCCGCTGTTTCTCGGCAGGGTGCGTGGTTATGGCGCGCTGGACATTGGCCTGGCGGTGTTTTCCACCGGGGTGTTTCAGATTCTGGCGATTCCGCTGTACGCCTTCCTGGCCAATCGGGTCGACCTGCGTTGGGTGATGATGACCGGCCTGGGTCTGTTCGCGTTGTCGATGTGGGATTTCAGCCCGATCACCCATGACTGGGGTGCCAGGGAATTGATGCTGCCTCAAGCGCTGCGCGGGATCGCCCAACAACTGGCGGTGCCACCGGCGGTGACCCTGACTCTCGGGGGGTTGAGTCCGGCGCGCTTGAAGCACGCCTCGGGCTTGTTCAACCTGATGCGCAACCTCGGCGGCGCGATCGGCATTGCCGCTTGCGCGACCATTCTCAACGACCGCACTAACCTGCACTTCACCCGCCTCGCCGAACATCTGAACAGCAGCAACGAAGCGCTGAACCAATGGCTGACCGAGGTCGGCGGGCGTTTCGCCGATCTCGGCCAGAGCGTCGATAGCCAGCTCAGCGCCAGCCTTAAGCAATTGTGGCTGCTGACCTACCGTGAAGCGCAGACGCAAACCTACGGCGACGCGTTTCTGATGATCATGGTTTGCTTCATCGTCGCGACGCTGATGGTGCCCTTGATGCGCAAGGTGCAACCACCGGCCGCGCCGTCAGCCGATGCCCATTGATCAAGCCTGGGGCATTTTGCGAAAGCCCACTGCCAGGCGATTCCAGGCGTTGATGGTGGTGATTGCCACCGTCAGGTCGACCATTTCCTTGGCATCGAACTCGGCACTGACCAGCGCGTAGTCTTCGTCCGGGGCATGGGTCTGGCTGATCAGGGTCAGGGATTCGGTCCAGGCCAGGGCCGCCCGTTCGCGGGAGGTGAAAAATGGCGTTTCGCGCCAGACGCTGACACCGAACAGCCGGCGGGTGGTTTCACCGGCCTTGAGGGCATCGGTGGTGTGCATGTCGACGCAAAAGGCACAGCCGTTGATTTGCGAGGCCCGCAGCTTGACCAGTTCAATCAGGCTCTTTTCCAGCGGCAGCCGGGAGACCGCGGTTTCCAGGGCGAGCATGGCTTTGAGGGCTTCAGGGGACGCGGTGTAGAAATCGATACGCGGTTGCATGGTATGGCTCCAGATCAGGTGGGGATGGGGCATACGTTAGCCCCGCGACCCGCCAGGACAAATAACCAATACCGGCGAAGTTGAGGATGCCAATTGCCTGGCGGGAAGAGGACGTCGAACGGTGCTTGCCGGGATGTGGCCCACCCGGTTTTTTCGAGGCGCTTTATCCTCGGTGGCGCAACCACTGCATGAAGCCCTTTTTCGCCACCACCTGGGGCACCGTCTGGGTCAGGGTCTGGGCCGTGTGCAGGCGGTAATCGAGCAAGGATTTGATCGCCTCGCTGATGTCGTGGCGGGCATCGAGGCAGGGTTTCAGGTAGGCCTTGTCGATGCGATACAGGGTGCAGAAGGTCTTGGCGGAAAAGTCCGCCGGCAAGGCGCTGTCGCTGAGGATCCCGGCTTCGCCGATCACTTCGCCCGGCCCCATGCGTCCGGCCTCGATTGGCTGGCCATCGCGTTCCAGGGTCACCGAGACCACACCGGATTCGATGATGAACAGGTGGTCGCTGACCTCACCCGCCGGCAGGACCGACTCGCCGGCGCGAAAAGTCACCAACTGCATGTGCTGGCTGAAAGTGTCTTTTTCGTCCTGGCGCAGGGTCGAGAAAATGCTCGAGCTTTCCAACAGCGCCCGTGGCCGTGACAGGCCCGTCGGGGTCTCGGCCTCGGCGCTGGACAGCAGGCTGACGCCGCTGGCCTGCAAGTGCCGGAAGGCCAGGTCGAACAGCACATTTCGGGCTTCACGCTTGTGCGCCATAGCGCTGACGAAACCGCTGATCTCGTACTCCACCCCACCGCTGCTGGCGCTTTTCAGGGCCACGCTCGGCGCGGGCTGCGCCAGCAAGTGCCGGCAGCCTTGCATGGCCCGCTCCAGTGCTTCGATTACCGTGAGCGGGCGCGCATGGGGGCTGACTTGCAGACTTACGGAAATGCCGAACATATCGCTGGGACGACTGAAGTTGATGATCTTGGCCTTGGCCGCCAGCGAGTTAGGAATGACCGCCATGCTGCCCTGGGCGGTCTGCAGGCGCGTAGCACGCCAGTCGATGTCGATTACCCGGCCTTCGGTGCCGTCGATGGAGATCCAGTCATCGAGTTGGTAGGGCTTGGTGGTGTTGAGGACGATCCCGGAGAACACGTCGCTCAAGGTGCTTTGCAAGGCCAGGCCGACGATGATCGCGACGGCGCCGGAGGTGGCCAGCACACCCTTGACCGGCAGATCGAGGACATAGGCCAGTGCGGCAATCACTGCAATCAGAAAAATCACCGCCCCCAGCAAATCCTGAAGCAGCCGCCCGGTGTGCCCGACCCGCTGCATCATCAGCGCGCCGATTAGCACCGTCAGGGTGCGTGCCGCAAACAGCCACCAGCCGATCTGCAATCCGGTGGCCGCCAGGTGCAGCGCCACGTTGTCCGGCCAGGGCGCGGTTTGCATCGGGTTCAAGCCTTCGTTGAACAGCACCGCGCTGAACAACGAGAAAATCAGTACCCGCACCAGCAGTTTCCAGTGGCTGCCACTGGCACTGATCAGACGCCACAACAACAGGTCGAGCAGAATCAAGACCAGAGCGCAGATCAGTGGGTGATCGGTGAACAGTGGCAGCATTGGAAAGGATCCCTGTTGCGGCTTGCCAGAAAAAATTAGGTGTTTGGAATACCGCATTCCTTGTGGGAGCGAGCCTGCTCGCGAAGATCGTCAACGATGACGAGTTTTGCCTGGATGAATGCGTCGTCTGAGCGTCTTTCGCGAGCAGGCTCGCTCCCACAGTGTTTGTTCAAGGCAAATCTGGATTCTGTGATTCACAAAATCCAGCGGTCGAGGATTACTTGCTATTGGTCAAGGTGTTGTAGCTGGTCATCAAGTTACGGTAGTCCGGAATGTGGTTGGAGAACAGGGTTCCCAGACCTTCGACGTCATTGCGCCAGTCGCGGTGCAGCTCGCAGGCCAGGCCGAACCAGGTCATCAGTTGCGCGCCGGAGGACGACATGCGATCCCAGGCCGATTGACGGGTCAGTTCGTTGAAGGTCCCGGAGGCATCGGTGACGACGAACACTTCGAAGCCTTCGGCCAGGGCCGAGAGTGCCGGGAAGGCCACGCAGACTTCGGTCACCACGCCGGCGATGATCAGTTGCTTTTTGCCGGTGGCCTTGATCGCCTTGACGAAGTCTTCGTTGTCCCAGGCATTGATCTGCCCCGGGCGAGCGATGTACGGCGCATCGGGAAACAGCGCCTTCAGCTCGGGAACCAGCGGGCCGTTGGGACCGGTCTCGAAACTGGTGGTGAGGATGGTCGGCAGCTTGAAGTACTTGGCCAGGTCGGCCAGTGCCAGCACGTTGTTCTTGAAGCGGTCCGGCTCGATATCGCGAACCAGCGACAGCAGGCCCGCCTGATGATCGACCAGCAATACCGCGGCGTTATCCTTGTCCAGACGCTTGTAGTCAGTAGCCATTGCAGTAGTCCTCTCGTGTTATCGATGCCGAATCAGCTTCGGCGTGGGGGTACTCGGTTAACGTCGCTACGGTTGCACAAGCCTTGCAGCTCAGAGAGCGTAGCCAACATCTGGATTGGCACCACCCGCAAACCCAGGCAGGTGCCAATCGTCGCCAACAGGCGTCAGCCGTGCATCCGGCCAAAACGACCGGACTGGAAATCGGCAAACGCCTGGTGAATCTCTTGCTCGGTGTTCATCACGAACGGGCCGTGGCCGACGATCGGCTCGTCGATCGGTTCACCACTGAGCACCAGCACCACCGCGTCCTGGTTGGCTTCGAGGCTGAGTTGGTCGCCGTCGCGCTCGAACAGCGCCAACTGCCCTTCACGCACCAGTTCCTGGCCATTGACCTGCAGCGTGCCGCGAAGCACCACCAGCGCGGTGTTGCGGCCTTCGTGCAGGTCGAGGGTCAGCAACTTGCCGGCATTCAGGCGGATGTCCCAGACATCGATTGGGGTGAAGGTCTTCGCCGGCCCTTGGTGTCCGGCAAATTCACCGGCAATCAGGCGCAGGCTGCCGGCCTGGTCCTTCAGGGCGATAGTCGGGATATCTGCGTCGAGCAGGGTCTGATAACCGGCGTCGGCCATTTTGTCCTTGGCCGGCAGGTTGACCCACAGCTGGACCATCTCCAGGGTGCCGCCGCTTTTGGCGAAATCTGCAGAGTGAAACTCTTCGTGAAGAATGCCCTTGGCCGCCGTCATCCATTGCACATCGCCGGGACCGATCTTGCCGCCACTGCCGGTGGAGTCGCGGTGTTCCAGTTCGCCCTTGTAGACGATGGTCACGGTTTCGAATCCGCGATGGGGGTGTTGGCCTACGCCACGACGCTCGGTGGTTGGGGTGAATTCAGTTGCAGCGGCGTGGTCCAGCAGCAAGAACGGGCTGATGTGTTTGCCCAGGCTGTCGTAGGAAAACAGCGTACGAACCGGGAAACCGTCGCCCACCCAGTGCGCTCTTGGGCTGGTGTAGATACCGATGATGTTTTTCATGGTGCCTCCGAAGGGGGTGAGTCAGAACATGGACAAAGCTTAATTGCGCACCCTTTGCTGCGATAGACTGCAAAAATTGCCCTTAGCGTTCTATTTGGAGAACGATGGTGGAAGACCTCAACACCCTGTACTACTTCACCGAAGTGGTGGAACACGGTGGTTTTGCCGCCGCCGGGCGAGCCCTGGACATGCCGAAATCGAAGCTCAGCCGGCGTATCGCCCAGCTCGAAGAGCGCCTTGGCGTGCGGCTGATCCATCGCAGCAGCCGCCACTGTTCGCTCACCGAAATCGGCCAGGCCTACTACCAGCGCTGCCTGGCGATGCGCGTGGAAGCGGAAAGCGCCGCCGAACTGATTGAGCGCAACCGCTCCGAACCCCAGGGCCTGGTGCGCATCAGTTGCCCGACTGCACTGCTCAATTCCTGGGTCGGGCCGATGCTGACCCGCTACATGCTCAAATACCCTTTGGTGGAGTTGTTCATCGAGAGCACCAACCGCCGCGTCGACCTGATCCACGAGGGTTTCGACATTGCCCTGCGAGTGCGTTTTCCGCCGCTGGAAAACACTGACCTGGTGATGAAGGTACTGGGCAACAGCACCCAGACCCTGGTGGGGCATCCGGCGTTTGCCGAGCGCCTGTCAAAGCCCGCCTCGCCTGCCGATCTAAGTGGCCTGCCGAGCCTGCACTGGGGTGCCGCACAACGGGAATACCAGTGGGAACTGTTCGGTCCGCAGGAGGCCAGCGCGCTGATCCGCCATCATCCACGGCTGGTCACCGACGACCTGATTGCCCTGCGTACCGCTGTGCTGGAAGGCCTGGGCGTCGCCCACTTGCCGGCGGTGGTGGTGCGCGACGACCTGACGGCCGGTCGCTTGATTGAACTGGTACCGGACTGGGCGCCCAAGTGCGGGATTGTCCACGCGATCTTCCCCTCGCGCCGCGGCCTGCTGCCGTCGGTGCGGACCTTGATCGACTTTTTGGGTGAGGAATTCAGTCAAAGCGACATCGCCTGAGCGGTCGGTTCAGGCTGGACTCGTAACAGGCGCTCAGTCAGAGCGTGCGGGATGGCAGGGCTTTTCAGGGACTGACGGGCCGGGTGTTGAGGTAGCGATCGAGGCGCTGCATGGCGTCCTGAAGGTCTTGCACGGCCTGATCCAGCACGGCGCGGTCAACGGGCTCGTTGCAGGCCTGCTCCAGTTGCTCACAGCCAATGATCAAGTTCCGCGCATTGACCATCCTGGCTCCGCCCTTGATCCGATGGGCGAGGTCGAGCAAGGCACGCGGGTCACCCTCGGCATGCGCAGCCTGCAATTGCTGGTGGTCCTGGGCATTACTGGAGGCCACTTCCGCCAGCAGATTGTCCAGCAACTCGCGATTGTTTCCGGCGAGCGACTCCAGACTGCTGAGGTCGATTTCCGCGGGGCCATTGGCTGCCGGGGCTAACGAGGTCGGGGCTGTGGGCTGGGACGTGATACCTGCCAAGGCGGCGCTCAGGACTTGCAGGCCGATGGGTTTGAACAGGCAGTTATCCATGCCCGCCTGCAGGCAGCGGAGCTTTTCTTCCGGCTGCGCATTTGCGGTAAATCCGAGGATCAGGCAGCGCTTGCGGCCACGCTGCAGTTCCTCCTCGCGGATCGCCTGCGCCAGGGCATAACCATTGAGCCTGGGCATGTTGCAGTCAGTGATCACCACATCGAACGCCTCGTCACGCCAGCTTGCCAGCCCTTGTTCACCGTCGTTGGCATCGCGCACCCGATGCCCGAGATGGCCGAGTTGCTCGGCCAGCAGCAGGCGATTGGCCGGGTAATCGTCCACCACCAGCACATTCAGCGGGCGCGGGGACTCGACGGGCGTGTCGGCGGTTCCGGGCGCGTCCGCCAGCATCGCCAGGGCCGGCAGTTGCAGGCTGACTTCGATTCGCGTGCCCAGGCCCGGCTCGCTGCTCAACTGCAAAGTTCCACCCATCATTTCGCACAGGGAACGGCTGATCACCAGGCCCAGGCCGGAGCCGCCCCGAGCGTCCTGGCCATTTCCGGCAGCTTGTACAAACGGGTTGAACAGCCGCTGCTGATCGACGTCGCTGATACCGACCCCGCTGTCTTCGATCAGCAAACGCACATTCAGCTGGCCGGCAAGCGTGCCCGGCTCGACGTGCAACGCCAGGCGAACGTAGCCCTCGCGGGTGAACTTGATGGCATTGTTCAGAAGGTTGGAAAGAATCTGCTTGAAACGCATCGGGTCGACCAGCGCGTCCTGGGGGCTGTGTACATCGTATTCGACTTGCCATGACAGGTTTTTTTGCCGTGCCAGTCCTTCGAAGACCTTGCTGACCGACTCGACCAGCCCACGCAGATTGGCCCGTTCCGGGGTCAGGGACAAATGCCCGGACTCGATCCGCGAGATATCGAGAATATCGCCGATCAACTCCAGCAGATGCCGCGCAGCCTCGCTCGCCACCTCAATGGCCATCCGATCGGTCACGCCCCGCTCCGCCCGCTTGGTGGCCAACTCGAGCATGCCGATCAGGGCGTTCATCGGGGTGCGAATTTCATGGCTCATGGTCGCCAGGAACGTGCTCTTGGCGCGGTTGGCATCGTCGGCGTCGACCCTGGCTTGCTGCACCTGGTCCAGTAGCACCTGGCGCTTGCGAATCAAACTGCGCTGGTAGGTGATCCAGCCCACGGCCAGCAGCAACAACAACCCGGCCGCAACGAATCCCTGAATGATCGAGGTGCGATGCCGCGACCAATAGCTGTCATCGACCGGCAGCCCGCTGCGCCAGCGGCCGGCCAACTCGTCCATTTCTTCCGGCCCAATGCTGAGCAGGGCCTTGTTGAGGATCGAGTGCAGTTCAAGCGCGCCGCGCTGGGTGGCAAAACTGATGTGCACCGGCTCGGCCCCCACAGTGCTGGCCACTTGCAGCTTGCCGCGGTATTGCCTGGCGATGATGTAGCGAGCGCTGATCAATGAGTTCAATGCCGCATCGGCACCACCACTGGCAACCAGCTCCATGGCCTGGGCGGGGCTGTCTACTTCGATGAAACGCACATCCGGCGCATGGCTCAGAATCAGCTCGCGCAGGGCGTTGCGCCCGACCACCGCCACGCGTTTTCCCGCCAGATCATTCAGGGTAATGGGCGCCTTGCTGCCCAGGGTGCAGACCAGTACGTAGGGGTTGCTCAGGTACGGCCGGGTGAAGCGCAATGTCTCTTGACGCTCGATACTGGGGGTAATGACCGCCATCAGGTCCAGTTGTCCGGACTTGAGTCGCTCGATCTGCTCGTTGAATGAGTCACCGCGCAATGCCTCGAACTTCAGACCGGTGCGCAGGCTTATGCGGTCCAGTACCTGGGCACTGAGGCCGCTGAACCGGGCATTTTCATCGGTAAAGGCCAGGGGCGCGAAATTCCCCATGAAGCCCACTTTGACCGAGGGATGTCGGTCCAGCCAACGCTGTTCACTGGCACTCAATTGCACGCGCTGGGCGTTGCTGAAATGGCTGCCGGCGCTCCAGCGGCGCAGGATGGTGGTGCGCTCCTGGTCCGGAATCGCCGCCAATGCGCCATCGATGATACGTCGCAGTCGCCTGTTGTCCTGCTGCAGCGCAAACCCGAATGCATTGACTTCCATGCGCGTGAATTGCGCCAGTTCGACGTTGCTCAGGTAGTTTTTGTTGATTAGGTAACTCGCGCTGATGGAGTCACCCAGGTAGGCGTCCGCGCCACCAAATGCCACGGCGCCCATGGCGCTCAAGGTTGAGGGATAGAGTTCCAGGCGAACATTGGGATAAGCGGCCTTGATGGTCTCGGGGCGCAAGTAGTGGTCGAGCATCGCCACCCGCAGATCGGTAAGATCCGCAGTCAATCGCGCACTGTCACCCACCCGACTCACCAGTATCGGAGCGTCCTCGGCGTAAGGGCGGGACATCGTCAACCCCGAATCTGCCGCTTCAAAACCGTTGGCGGAACCCAGCAGATCTATCTCTCCCTGTTTGAGTGCGACAATCGCAGCCTCACGGGACGGGTAACGCTTGACCTCGACCGGGGTCCGCAGCAACTGGGCAATCAACGCCGCAAAGTCCGCCGTGACGCCTTCGAAATTGTGCTCGTTGATGGTGTTTTCAAAGGGCGGGTAATCCGGGGCCGAGGTGCCCAGTCGCAGGTGCCCCTTGTCCCTGAGCCAGCGCCAGTCCGTCGGGTTCAGTTCAACCCGATAGCCTTCGACGCTTGAGCGCCCCAACAGTTGCAGAGGCTCTGGTTCAGCGGCGGGAGCGGCATGGGACCACACCAGGCTGAGCAGCAATGGAACCCGCCACCAGGCACGCATCGACAGGCTTCCTCACAGTAGATGGTTGCGCTTGGCAAAATCCCTCAGGTGTACCAGGGACTTGACGTTAAGTTTGATGATCATTCGGGTACGGTAGGTGCTGACGGTCTTGTGGCTCAGGTGCATGTTCTCGGCAATTTCCTTATTGGTGGCACCTCGGGCAAGGGATTGAAAAATCGTCAGCTCGCGGTCCGAGAGCGAGTCGATCAGTTTTTTCTCGTCGACTTCCATGCTGCTCAGGTTTACCGAACTGGTGTCCAGTCGAGGGAAGTAGGTATAGCCACTCATTAGCGCCTTGATGGCGTTACACAGCTCCTGCAGGTCATTGGTTTTTTCAACGAACCCCAGAGCGCCGGCCCGGGTGCAACGCTCGGCATAAAACCGCGGCTCATTGGCCGTGAATACCACGACCCGCGTCTGGACCTTGTCACGCTGCAATCGGCTGAGAAAGTCGAGCCCGCTGAGCCCGGGCATGTTCAGGTCCAGCACCACCAGCGTGGGACAATGCTGGCGCAGCAACAGTTGTGCATCGGCAGCGTTGGACGCCTCCCGGATGTCGTGGAAGAGCGTGCGGTGGTTGGCGTCCTTGAGTGCCCCAAGAACTATTTTCAGAGCGGCACGAATTACCGGATGATCATCGACGATCAACAGTGAGCTCATGTTTATTCCTGATGTAGTACGTGTGCCTTGGCTGGCACAGCGACTGCGCAATGACTATTGCACGACAAATGAGTACAGGCTACCTGTCAGATCTGACAGTTCCGACGAGCGGCAGCCTGCAACTGGGCAAACTCAGGCGCGCAAGCCCTCTTGTTGACGGGCGTTTGCACATGTGGAAAGAGGAAGGGGTGCGTCAACCCTGAGCATCAGGCTTTCGAGGGTTTCCTGATTCGGCAACACTGCCCGGGTCATCTGGACATTGTGCCACCGCGCCGCAGGCACCGGGTTCAATCCAGCCTGGCCGGCATCGTAGATCAGGGCGTGGCGGATCTGCAGGTTATCCTGGCAGAACGCCAGGGGATCCAGGCCAGTGCCCACGGTCAGCCCGGCATTGAAGATCACCAGGTCGAAGGCTTCGCAGCCGTACTCGACGACAGTGAGCAGCTCGGCAAGCGAGTGCACGGGGGCGATTCGGTAGTAACCAAGCTGGTTGAGGCCACGTTCGATTTTCATTCGATGAAAATGCTGTTCATCGGCGATCAGGATACGCAAGGCTTTATTCGGCATAGGTGACGGACTCTGCAATGACGATGGGGCTGGCTAACACCCTGCCCTTTCAAGAACCTGTAAGACTAAGGACAATGCCCACGGCTTTCTGTAGGACTATTCCGAAAGAAACAGTTCCATTGACCACCCTGTTTTTTAATCGATCCGCATCCCATGCAGCCAGCGCATAGCACAGGGCGGCGCATCCGGAGGATGCCTACTACTCGGTCGTACTCGGACTCCAGAACGCCTGCTGCACCAACGGCGACAGGCTCAGCCGCGCCACCAGCGCATCCAGTTCGTCGCCGTCGACAGAGGTCGTGGCCAAGGTCGCCTCGATTTCCACTTCGTCACTGCCAAAGGCATGCACATCGACATCGCTGGCCGGATAGTTGCTGCGCTCAAGTTCGGCTTCCAGCAAGGCAAAAACCGCTTTCTGCGTCGAGCGTCGGGCGATGACGTAAACGATATTCGTGACCTCGGCAGACACCACATCCATCGGCTGGCGGTTGATGTTGTTGACGATAGGTCGCAGCAAGGTGTTGGCCGCCAGCACAAATAACGTGCCCAGCAGCGCTTCGAGGACCAGGTCGGCGCCGGCGCACGCCCCCACGGCCGCCGATGCCCACAGCGTGGCGGCAGTATTCAGGCCGCGTACGTTGCCCTCTTCACGCATGATCACCCCAGCGCCGAGAAAGCCGATCCCGGAGACCACGTAGGCCACCACGCGCACCGCGCCTTCGGCACCGCCCAGGCGGTTGGCCATGTCGACAAAAATTGCCGCACCGACCGCCACCAGCACATTGGTGCGCAGGCCCGCCGTGCGTTGCCGGTACTGACGCTCGAAGCCGATCAGGCCTCCGAGGATGAACGCGGCGCTGAGGCTGACCAGGGTGTCGACCAGCGAATTGAGGTTGATGTTGTTGATGGCTTGCATGGCGCTATTCCTTGCCTCGATACGGTGGCAACGGGGAGACCAACAGCCAGATACGGCCGAGCGCTGTCCCGGCACCATGGGGCAGGGCAAGTGTCGATGAAAGGGGCAAAGGGAATCGGCCGCCTGGGACCGGGATCGGGATGCCGCTGTTCGCTGTTTTTCAGCGCGACAACGGCAACAGGGATTGCGCGTTATCTTGCCGAGAAGGTGCCGGTCAGCAAAACCGGTCGACAACTGTCACTCGAACAAGTACCCACTGTGGGTCTCCGCAATTAATGAAAACGCGCGCAGCTTACGCCTCCGGTTTATTTGAGTAAACCTATGAAACAGGCAGCCTTTGACCATTCCCCGGAGCGTTCAGCGAGGGTTCAGCCGCCGGCTGCACTGACGGCGAATCAGGACGCCTGGTTTTGCGGCTTGTGGGCAACAAAACGCATCATCCACTCGGCAACCGTGGTGCCATGATGGTCCTGGGCCAGGCTGGCCACGCCCTTCTGATAGATCTGTTCGCCAAGAAATTCCTGGCGGATATCGAGCAACGCCCGCGAATAGTCGTGAATGAATTCCGGGTGGCCCTGGAAGCACAGCACCTGATCGTTGATATGATAGGCGGCGTACGGGCAGAAATCGCTGGAGGCGATCACCGTGGCGTTTTCCGGCAACTGAGTGACCTGATCCTGATGGCTGATCAATAACGTCAACTCTTCCCGCACCGGACTCATCCACGGCGCTTTGGCCGCCAGTTTATAGCTGTGAGTGCCGACGCCCCACCCCTGGGTAGCGCGTTCACTCTTGCCACCCAGCAGCAGGGCCAGCAATTGATGGCCGAAACACACACCCAGCAGCTTGTCGCCACGCTCGTAACGCGCCAACAGGTAGGTGCGCAGGGTTTCGATCCAAGGGTCGGTGCCGAACGAATCGGCCTTGCTGCCGGTAACCAGGTAGGCATCGAAGCTCAGGTCGTCGCTGGGGTATTCGCCCTGCACCACGTTATAGACGGTGAACTCGGCAGCGATCGGCTGTTGGGAAAACAGACGCTGGAACATCTGCCCGTAACCCTGGTATTGATCGACCAGTTCTGGACGCAGGTTGTCGGTTTCCAGAATGCAGATGCGTAGCGACATAAAAAATACCTGACACGATGATGGGAATAATGAACACCCCAGAGCCTGCCTCGAAACACCGTGACAAGGCAAGCCCTCCAATCCCCATCATGCGCTTAAAACAGCTCGCCCCGCGACGCTTTCGCCAGCAGCAACGCCGGCGGGGTGAAGCGTTCGCCATATTGCTCGGTCAGATACTGGCTGCGCGCGACGAAATCCTTGACCCCATACTGGTTGATGAACTGCAGCGCCCCGCCCGTCCAGGGCGCAAAGCCGATGCCGAAAATCGAGCCGATGTTGGCGTCCGCCGTCGACATCAGCACGCCCTCCTCGACACAGCGCACGGTTTCCAGGGCTTGTACGAACAACAGGCGGTCGCGCACATCCTTGGCCGGGATTTGCCGGTCGGCGCGCTCGAAACGCGCTTTCAGCTCAGGCCACAGGTGCTTCTGCGCCCCTGGCGGATAGTCATAGAAACCCGCGCCGGCCGCCTTGCCTGCACGCTGATACTGGTTGAGCATCAGGTCGATCATGGCGAACGCCGGATGACTGGGCAGCGGCCGGTCTTCGGCCTCCAGGTCTTTGGCGGTCTGCTGGCGGATATGACTCATGAGGCTCAGCGAGACTTCGTCGGAAATCGCCAGCGGACCGATGGGCATCCCGGCCTTGCGCGCCTCGGTTTCGATCAACGGCGCGGCAACCCCCTCGCCAAGCATGGCAATCCCTTCGTTGGTGAAGGTGCCAAAGACTCGCGAGGTGAAGAAGCCGCGACTGTCATTGACCACAATTGGAGTCTTTTTGATTTGCAGGACAAAATCGAAGCCTCGGGCCAGGCTCTCGTCGCTGGTTTGCGCACCTTTGATGATTTCCACCAAAGGCATCTTGTCCACCGGGCTGAAGAAATGCAGGCCAATGAACTTGCTCGGATCCGGGACTGCCCGGGCGAGGCCGGTGATCGGCAAGGTCGAGGTGTTGGAGGCGATCAGCGCCTGGTCACCGACCACCTGCTGCGCCGCCGCCGAAACCCTGGCCTTGAGTTCGCGGTCCTCGAAGACGGCTTCGATAATCAGGTCGCAACCCGCGAGATCGGCATCCTGGGCAGTGGGCTGGATGCGTGCCAGCGTGATATCGCGTTGCTCAATGCTGAGCTGGCCACGGGCAACCTTCTTGTCGAGTAATGCCGCCGAATGCGCCTTGCCCTTCTCGGCCGCCGCCAGATTGATGTCCTTGAGTACCACCTCGATCCCGGCGACGGCGCTGACATAGGCTATTCCGGCGCCCATCATGCCCGCGCCCAGCACCCCGACCTTGCGCGTCACATAGGGGGCAAAGCTCTGAGGCCGCGAACCGCCGGCGTTGATCTGGTTGAGTTGGAACCAGAAGGTCCCGATCATGTTCTTCGCCACCTGGCCGGTGGTCAGCTCTGTGAAGTAACGGGTCTCGATCAACTGCGCGGTGTCGAAATCCACCTGCGCGCCCTCGACCGCCGCACAAAGGATCTTTTCCGGGGCTGGCATGCAGCCCTGGGTCTTGCTGCGCAGGATCGACGGGGCGATGGCGAGCATTTGCGCGACCTTGGGATGGGAGGGCGTGCCGCCGGGAATCTGGTAACCCTTCACATCCCAGGGTTGTTGCGGCGCGGGGTTGGCCAGGATCCAGGCGCGGGCCTTGGCCAGCAGCTCGTCACGATCAACCGCCAACTGATCCACCAGCCCAGCCTGCAGGGCTTGCGCCGCCCGCACCTTCTTGCCTTCTAGCAAATACGGCAGGGCTTTTTCCAGTCCCAGTTTGCGCACCATGCGCACTACCCCACCGCCGCCTGGCAACAGGCCCAGGGTCACTTCCGGCAGGCCGATCTGCAACGAGGGATGGTCCAGTGCAATCCGATGATGGCACGCCAGGCAGATCTCCCAGCCACCGCCCAATGCCGCACCGTTGATCGCCGCCACGACGGGCTTGCCGAGGGTTTCCAGGGTTCGCAATTGTTGCTTGAGCTCCAGCACCCGGTCGTAAAAGGCCTTGGCGTGCGCCTTGTCGACCTTGATCAGCTCGTTGAGGTCGCCGCCGGCGAAAAAGGTCTTTTTCGCCGAGGTGATGATCACCCCGGCGATCGATTCCTTTTCCGCCAACAGACGCGCCACACACGTGGCCATGGCTGCGCCGTACGCCGCGTTCATGGTGTTGGCGCTCTGGCCGGGCATGTCGATGGTCAGCACCACGATGCGGCCCTGGCCTGCTTCGTAACGAATGGCTTCATTCATGGAACAGTTCCTCGCAGTCAGGGGGCTCAAAGGCGCTCGATGATGGTGGCGATACCCATGCCGCCGCCGACACAGAGTGTGGCCAGGCCATAGCGTTGCTGGCGCACCTCCAGTTCATCAAGCAAGGTGCCGAGAATCGCGCAGCCGGTAGCACCCAGCGGATGACCCAGGGCAATCGAGCCTCCGTTGACGTTGACCTTGGCCGGGTCGACGGCCATGTCCTTGATGAACTTGAGCACCACCGAGGCGAAGGCTTCGTTGACCTCGAACAGATCGATGTCTTCAACCCGCAACCCGGCCTTGGCCAAGGCCTTGCGCGTCGCTGGCGCGGGCCCGGTGAGCATGATGGTCGGGTCGGTGCTGGTGACGGCGGTGGCGACAATTCGCGCACGCGCCTGCAAACCCAGGGCTTTGCCCTTGGCTTCGGAGCCAACCAGCATCAGCGCAGCGCCGTCGACGATCCCCGAACTGTTGCCCGGCGTATGCACGTGGTGAATCCGTTCGACATGGCTGTAGACCCGCAGCGCGGTGGCGTCGAAACCCATCTGGCCGATCATTTCGAAACTCGGCTTAAGCTTGCCCAGGCCTTCGAGCGTCGAGTCGGCGCGAATGAATTCGTCATGATCAAGCAACACAATGCCGTTCTGGTCCTGCACCGGCACCAGGGATTTGCTGAAGGAGCCATCTGCCCGGGCGCGAGCCGCCTTGAGTTGGGATTGCAGGGCGAAACGGTCGACGTCCTCGCGGCTGAAGCCTTCAAGCGTGGCAATTAGATCAGCGCCGACGCCCTGCGCAGTGAAGTGCGTGTGCAGGTTAGTCTGTGGGTCCATCGCCCAAGCCCCACCGTCGCTGCCCATGGGGACCCGCGACATTGACTCGACGCCACCGACCACCACCAGGTCCTCGAAGCCGGAACGCACTTTCATCGCGCCAAGGTTGACCGCCTCAAGGCCCGAGGCACAGAACCGGTTGATCTGCACGCCGGCGACGCTGACATCCCAATCGGCCACCAACGCGGCGGTCTTGGCGATGTCAGCCCCCTGATCACCCACCGGGGTGACGCACCCCAGGACGATGTCATCGACCTGACTGGTATCCAGTTGCGTGCGCTGTTGCAACGCCGCCAACAGACCGGCCAGCAGACTCACCGGTTTGACGCTGTACAGCGCACCGTCGGCCTTGCCACGGCCACGGGGAGTGCGTATCGCATCGAAAATCAAGGCTTGGGTCATGACATCCTCGTAGGGCCAGGCAGGCAGCAGGTCAATGAAACGTCACCTTATGCCGTGCGACGTTGGATTCAATGACTCAAGCGCTCAATAACCTTGACGTCGACGCTCAGACGAACGGTAGTCAGCTATCGGGTTAACCGTTTCAGGACGGCGGACTGTCTAGCAAAAGGGCGGCACAGCAGCTGGCAATAGGCCTTATGCGCTTTTAGAAACTTTCCGCACCAAGCTGATATGAAATGGATCTAAACCGCAGCCCGTGCGGCCCCTAAGGTAAGAGTACGAGGTTGTCGTCGGGTTTTGCCGAGGCCCCCGTACCCAGAGAAGTAAGAAAAAGCGCTTTGCCGTCATGGAGAAATGCAGGCAAGCATTCGACGCTCAGGAAATAACAAAAAAGGCGGTCAGCCATGTTCAAACAACCAAAAGTGCGTCAAGCCGGGCTCATTCTGTTCGCCACTACCCTGCTGCTGATTTTGCCGAACCTGACGAAGGTCATCGGATAAGCCAGCGCCCACAACTTATGCTCTCCTACGCAATATCTGCTGTGTCCGCTGTTCGAGCTATCGTGCCTGTGCCAACCTTCACGGCATAACCACGACCGGATGGCGATCACGTGAAAACCCTACTCTTCCTTGCCGCCCTGTTGCTTGGCCTGCCTTTACAGGCCGCGCAACTGGTGCTGGACCTGGGCAACGGCAGCCGCACTTGGCAGACCCGGGAATTGCTGCAATTGCCGCAGGCGCGAACCATCACCGTCCCTGACGATGTCTCCTACAAACGCGACATGCAGTACCGCGCCGTACCGCTGGCGGTCCTGCTGGCGGGTATCAAGGATTCGGACCACTTGCAGGCGGTGGCCCTGGACGGTTTTGCCGCCGAACTGCCAGCCGCACCGCTCATGAATACCCAAGGCGCAAAGGCATGGCTGGCCATCGAGGACCCGGCGCAACCCTGGCCGCCCCTGGCGAGCGGCAAACCCAGCGCAGGGCCGTTCTATCTGGTGTGGACCCACCCGGAAATCGGGCATATCAGCCCTGAACAGTGGCCCTTCCAGGTCGCCAGCATCAAGCGCCTGGCCGCCGTTGCCGAACGCTTCCCTGCCCTGCTGCCTGACCCGGCCCTGGCCGCCAATGACCCAATCAATCAAGGCTTCGCCCTATTCCAGAAGAACTGCTTGGCCTGCCATCGCCTTAATGGCGCGGGGGACGCGCAATTCGGTCCGGACCTGAACATTCCCTACAGCCCCACTGAATATTTCGGCGCCGAATTCCTCACCCGCTACATTCGCGATCCGCAGAGCCTGCGCCAATGGCCGCAGGCGAAGATGCCGGGCTTCTCCACCGCGGTGTTGCCAGACGCCGAGTTGCAGATGCTCGTCGACTATCTACGGCACATGGCCGGGCGCAAAACCAATCCCTGATGGTCGACTATTGCTGCTGCACGGTGATCACCGGCAGCGGCATGGGCGAGACAAGTACCTTGGCGTGCATCTGCTCGTAGCCGCCGCCGCGACGCATCCCGCGCACCGGGCAGGCGTCCAGGTAATCGAGGCCGACTGCCAGCTTCAAATGACGCTCCGGCCGGGCCAGTTGGTTGGTGACGTCGAAGCTGTACCAGGCATCGTCGATCCAGGCTTCGGCCCAGGCATGGCTGGCCAGATGCTCGCTGTTTTCACTGTACAGGTACCCCGACACATAACGCGCCGGAACCCCGAGACTGCGGGCGCAGGCGATAAACGCGTGGGCGTGATCCTGACAGACACCTGCGCGTCCGGCGAAGGCGTCCGCGGCGCGGGTTTCCACCGCGGTAGAACCAGGTGTGTAGGTCATGTGTCGGTTCAGACCGTGCATCAGGTCGATCAGCGCGCTGCGGTCTCGCCGTTGCTTACACTGCTGTTCGGCGAATGCACGCAAGGCCTCATCCGCCTCGGTCAAGCGGGTGAACCGGAGAAAGGGCAACGCCGATTGCTGTTCGTGTTCAGCCTCGCGCTGCTCATCAATCTCGACCAGACCGCGCGCGCCAATGATGATCGCATCGTGCGGTTCGTCCAGCGTCAGCACATGCAGGATATTGCCGAAGGGGTCGAGTTGGGCGCGCACCGGTCGCGGCAGCTCCAACTGCCAACTGAGTACGTGCTGGCGCTCGCTGTCGTGGGGCGTCAGGCGCACATACTGAATGCTCGCTCGCACCTGATCATCGTAGTGGTAGGTGGTTTCGTGGCTAATGGAAAGTCTCATGCCGCCTCCAGGTAGGAACTGTGTATGGCGTTGCCCAACTGGCGCACCAGCGGGATGAACTCGTTCAGCCAGGCGTGCAGCCCTTCGTCGAGGATTTCGTTGATTCCGGTGTAGCGCAGGCGTGCGTCCATTTCCGCCGCGAGGCGTTGCGCCGGCCGACCGTTGATACCGGGAAGCTGGGCGAGGATCTGATCGATCTCCTCGGTGCAGGCGCGCAACGAACGCGGCACGTCGGCCCGCAGCAACAACAGCTCGGCGACCTGACGGGCGCCCGGTGCATCGCGATAGATTTCGGTGTAAGCCTCGAATGACGACAACGCCCGCAACAAGGCGCTCCACTGGTAGTAAGCGTGAGCAGTGCCATCACTGACGGCTTCCGCCTGGTCGCCGGCCATTTCGTAGCGCGCATCCAGCAGTCTCAGGGTGTTGTCGGCGCGCTCGACGAAGGTCCCCAGACGAATGAAACGGAAGGCATCGTTGCGCATGATGGTGCCGTAGGAGGCACCGCGAAACAGGTGCGAACGCTCCTTGATCCACTCGCAAAAGCGGCTCATGCCATAGCGACCCAGGCCCTGCTCGGCAATGCCGCGTATTTCCAGCCAGGTCGCGTTGATGTTTTCCCACATGTCGGCGGTAATTCGCCCACGCACTGCATGCGCACTGGCCCGCGCCGCGCCCAGGCAGCTGTAAATGCTGGCGGGATTGGCCGCATCGAGGGCGAAGAAGTGCAGCAGGCGCTCGGCGTGCAGCGCCCCGTGGCGCTCCAGGTAATCGTCCAGTGTGCCGGTGATCAGCAAGGGCATTGCCAGTTCATGCAAGCCGTCGCCGCGGCCGTCCTGCGGCATCAGCGACAGCGAATAGCTGATGTCGAGCATCCGTGCGAGGTTTTCCGCCCGCTCCAGATAACGCGACATCCAATACAGGTCCGAAGCAGTTCTACTCAACATGGCAAGTTTCCTTCAATCCTCGACGACCCAGGTGTCCTTGGTGCCACCACCCTGTGAGGAGTTGACCACCAACGAGCCCTCACGCAGCGCGACTCGGGTCAATCCGCCAGGCACCACGCGGGTTTCACGCCCGGACAGGACGAACGGCCGCAGGTCGATATGGCGCGGCGCGATACCGTTTTCGACAAAGGTCGGGCAGGTCGACAGCGATAACGTCGGTTGGGCGATATAGGCGTGCGGCTTGGCCTTGATCCGTGCCCGAAACAGTTCGATCTCTGCGGCTGTCGCAGCGGGGCCGACCAGCATGCCGTAGCCCCCGGACCCCTGGGTTTCCTTGACCACCAACTCCGGCAGATGGGCCAGCACGTGTGACAGCTCCGATGGATTGCGACACTGCCAGGTCGGCACGTTTTGCAGGATCGGCTCTTCGTCGAGGTAGAAACGAATCATCTCGGTGACATACGGATACACCGACTTGTCATCTGCCACTCCGGTGCCGATGGCATTGGCCAGCACCACGTTACCGCTGCGATAGGACGACAGCAGCCCCGGGACCCCGAGCATTGAATCCGGATTGAAGGCCAATGGATCGAGGAAGGCATCGTCGAGGCGTCGGTAGATCACATCGACGGCCTTCGGCCCATCCGTGGTGCGCATGAAGACTTTGTCATCACGCACGAACAGATCCGCGCCCTCCACCAGTTCCACGCCCATTTCCCGGGCAAGGAAGGCGTGCTCGAAGAAAGCACTGTTGAAGCGCCCCGGGGTCAGCACCACGACGCTGGGGTCATCGATGGGGCTGGAGCTTTTCAGAGTGTCGAGCAACAGATTGGGATAATGATCGATGGGTGCAATACGCTGCGCGGCGAACAACTCCGGGAACAGGCGCATCATCATCTTGCGGTCTTCGAGCATGTAGCTGACACCGCTGGGGGTGCGCAGGTTGTCCTCGAGCACGTAGTAGGTGCCATCGCCGTCGCGTACCAGGTCGACGCCAGAGATATGCGAGTAGATATCGCGATGCAGGTCCAGACCCTGCATGGCGAGCTGGTATTGCTCGTTGGCCAGTACCTGTTCCGGGGCAATAATGCCGGCCTTGATGATCCGCTGCTCGTGGTACAGGTCGGCGAGGAACATATTCAGGGCCTTGACCCTTTGTATGCAGCCACGCTCGACGATGCGCCACTCGCTGGCGGGAATGCTGCGGGGGATGGTATCGAAAGGAATCAGGCGCTCGGTGCCCTGCTCGTCGCCGTAAAGGGTGAAGGTAATACCGGCGCGATGAAACAGCAGATCGGCCTCGCGTCGGCGTTGTGCCAACAGCTCGTCAGGCGTTTCGGCCAACCAACGGGCGAATTCCCGGTAGTGCGGACGGACCTGGCCACCCGCGTCGTACATCTCGTCAAAATAGGTGCGGATCATGCCGTACTCCTTGTCACTCGGACACTTTGCCTTCGCAAGGCCCGTGCCAGCGGCAATAACCCTTTAATTTCAATAGGTTGCTTGATGACGCCGCAAGCACCGCACCATTCCTGTGCAGTGGATGCTCCAACCTGAACGCCAACGCTCCACGGAATGGCAATGAGGATGGCTATTAGGAGCATAGCCACAGTTCATTTCACTGCTCGCCGGCGCTTGCCGATAATTGTCCTACCTCGCAGAACGCAGCTGTCCGACAGCGTTCTGCCCACCTCTCTTCCCTTTTGGCCACCTGCTCAGGTGGCTTTTTTTTGTCCGGCTTTTTCCTGCCCATACGAAAACGGCTGACCCAAGGGTCAGCCGTCGCTGCATAGTGTCGCTGTTCATGATGTTATGCGAGTTGCCCTCGTACCTCGTGCTTGACACCCCAGCCCTCGATAATCCCACCCAAAGGCTCTACCACCGCTTCAAAGTCCTGTTCAAAATCGCCGATTCCGCCATAGGTGGCGAACATCACCTTACTCAGTTCCAGATACCAGGCGCCGTCGTCACGCACACTGATCTGTGCATTCAAGGACTCACCGCGAAACTGCCCTGCCGCCCTGCGTGCCCGCTCCTCGTCGGGGAAAATGGCGTAGAACTCGATGGGATGGAACCGTGAAAAATCAAAACCGCCTTCTTTCATGCGGCGCAGCACGCTGCTGCTGATGTCTTCTTGATAGGCTGTGCTCATGAAACGTCCTCCGCAATCAGATGGATAGACTTTCCGTACTCCCTGCACCTTTCTGGCGAGTGCTGCGGCAACCCGGTTGCCGCCGGGAAACAAGCATGTAGCTGACAAGACCAGACCTTAGCGATCCATTCGCTGATCTCGAATGCAGAGTAGCCCCAAGTCAGAGCGGCTGCCAAGGCCTGAATCGGGAGGGGTCAAGGAATCGGGGTGATCGCGAGGATTTGAATGCTGTTCTGGGTTTTAAGGCTTTTGACCGTCGGTTCGGCGGTGCGACCTTCCAGGTCATTGAGATCCAGCTCGGCCGAAACCGGGAGCAGTTTGGCGCGAATCAACTGTGCAGCCTTTTCCATGTCCGGTTTTTGCTCGCAGTCAAATTGCTCGACGCTTTGCTCACCGTGATCATCAACAAAGGTGATTTGCCACTTTTGCATCGCTGCCTCCTCGGCAAAGCCCGCCAATGGGCTTACCTGTATCTCGACCGCGAAGGATCGGAAATCGTTCCCGGCGTCAGCAGCGCCGGAACGGAAAAACCCGTTCCGGCACAGGATGCTTATTTCTCGGCGCGCGCCTTCAAGGCCTTGAGGGTTTCGAACGGGGCATCGACCACGAACTTGTTGGCAACCATTGCCGGTACGCTGCCACCTGGCTCGGTGTGCACTTGATAAGTCACTTCGACCTGATCGCCCTTGGGCACGAACTTCCAGAAGCCTTTAACCTGAGTAACACGAACGAAACCTTTCTCTTCGGGAATGTACTTGGGCACGCCTTCGAGGTTGCGGGTCAGGCTGCCATCGGCGTTCTCGACGGTGGTCACGTGCAGCACCGAATCACGCGGGGTGACAGGCCACGGCGTATTGAATTGGGTGTAGGTCCAGCTCTGGTCGCCTTCATGCTTGAGCAGCTTCTGCATTTTGCACTCATGAATCCAGGTGCAGGCACCCGCCACGTCTTCCTGCAACGCGCGCAGCTTGGCGACCGTGGTCTTCATCAGGGTCACGCCCTGGTAAGACTTGTAGTCGGAGCCCGGGATTTCACTCAGGGAAATCTTGATCCCGTCTTCATTCTTGGCGACTTTCCAGTCTTCAGCCTGAGCCATGGTCGAGGCCAGCACGGCGGTCAAACCACACAACACAGCGATACGATGCAGCGAACCCATAGTCTTGTTCCTTATTGTTGAAGTTCCGTTCGTTGAACACACTACGCCGCGGTCATCTGCTCCCACCATCCGATCAGCGTGATGGCCTCTTCCTGGCTGGTGCCGCAGACTTCGATATCCGCCTGAAACGCACCGCAGACTGCCGGCCGCTCGGGTTGACCGAAAATCCTGCACAGATTATCGACAGAAAGTTGCACACAACGTTCGCCCGCCGGCTTGCCATTGGGCATGCCCGGGATCGGGGTACTGATGGAAGGGGCTATGCAGCAAGCGCCGCAGCCTTCTCGGCACTGCATGACGACAACCTCAAGATGGGTAATGTGTTGAATGACGGGGACAAGAGTACGCCCTTAAACAGCCGTTTGAAATTATCTGTCCAAGGGTTTTTCGCGCATTTGTGCGTGACCGGTCAGTCTTGCGACAAAGTCTCTGGCCGGCAGGTCACACCTGCCGTCGGGTTTTACTGATTGAACTGGAATTCCAGGGCTGCACCCTCGATTTCCCGATGATCTTCGTTGCGCATCTGCAACTGCAATTCGTTGGAAATCAACCGGCCATTGAGCTGAAATTTACCGTCTTCCTTAGGTTTCTCGCCAAACAAGGGCGGCAACAATGGCGTGCGTTTTACGAGTGGAACCGAACCCAGCGGCTGCAATTGCCTGACCATCTCGGGCGGCAAGCTCAGATCGACTTTGGTGGACGGCAAGTCAGTGGTTCTCACCAGTTCGCTGGCCGATTTTGATTTCGAGGCAATGGGTGGACGCTTTTTCTGCGGGGCAGCTTTTTTCGTGGCGTCGTTTTTTTTCACTGGTACCGCTTTTTTTACCGACTGCTCCCGGGGCGTGGCAACCGGCTTGTCTGCAGCGTTGGCAGCCAAAATGAAGCCCCCATCGAAGACACTCAGCAGACAGGCCAACACCATACCAATGGGGAAAATCGCTTTCATGAGCCCTACAGCACTAACGGCAGAGGGCCATATGCTCGCTTGTTGGAGGACCGCTGACAAGCAGGTAATGCCAGTCAATCTCAAAAACCACTGGCTGTTTCCTGGCACAGCTGTGTGGCCAGCATCCCCAGGGTCATCAACGTCCGTTCGGCCTCCCGATTCCACGGGATCCCGCAGTTGAGCCGAATACAGTGGTTGAACTGTTCGGTGTTACTGAAAATCAGCCCCGGCGCGATGCTGATCCCCTGCTGCAGGGCACGCACGTGCAGTTCCTGAGTATTGACCCGCCCCGGCAAACTGACCCAGAGAATGAAGCCGCCCGTGGGTCGGGTCATTTGCGTGCCTTCCGGGAAGTACTGCTGCACCGCCAACTGGAACGCACTGAGGTTCTTGCGGTACTCCTGACGGATGTAGCGCAAGTGCCGGTCGTAACCACCATTCTCCAGGTAAGCGGCGATCGCCATCTGCGTGACGCTGCATGCCGAATGGGTGCTGAAGGTCTGCAGACGCTGAATTTCCTGCTGATATTTGCCGGCGATCATCCAACCGATACGCACACCGGGTGACAAGGTCTTGGAAAAGCTCGAGCAGTAGATCACCCGATCCAGCCGGTCATAGGCCTTGAGGGACTTGGTGCGCCCCTGCTCGAACATCAATTCGCCGTAGATATCGTCTTCGACCACCTGAATGTCGAAATCAGAGGCCAGGCGCAGCAGTTGTTTCTGCCGTTCTTCCGGCATGGTTCCACCCAGCGGATTGCTCAGGCGCGTGGTCAGCACCAGCGCCTTGATCGACCACTGGTTGGCCGCCAGTTGCAGAGCCTCCAGACTCATACCCGTGGACGGGTCGCTGGGAATCTCGATGACCTTGAGTCCCAGCAGATCGGCCAATTGCAGCAGGCCGTAATAAGTGGGTGATTCAGCGGCGATAAGGTCGCCCGGGCGAGTCAGCACTCGCAGGGACATCTGCAGGGCGTCGACACAGCCGTGGGTAATGACCACTTCAGAGGGATCGACCACCACCCCTGCATCGCGCATGCGAATGGCTACCTGACGGCGCAGCGGCTCAAAACCCGGGCTGAACATGTAGCTGAACGCCCGCGGGCTGTGAAAGCGCGTGACCTTGGCCAACTGCTGGTGCAATGCCCGCACCGGCAGGTAATCGACACTGGGCACCGCAGCACCCAGGGGAAAGACCCCTTCACGACGGGACTCCACCAGCACCTGCTGGATGATGCTGCTGCGTGTCACCAGCCCCGGCCGTTCGACCCGGGCAATGTCCGGCGTCGGCGCGGTGAGCGCGGGGGTCTGGTGCACGTAGTAACCCGACTGCGGACGCGCGCGAATCAAGCCCTGGTCTTCCAGGTTGGCATAAGCCTGGAGCACCGTGGCATGGCTGACGTTGAGTTGCGAACTCATCTTGCGCACCGAAGGCACACGTTCGCCGGGCTGATAGACGCCGCGCCGGATATCCTCAGCGAGCTGCTGAGCGATACGTTGATAGAGCAGAAGATTGGTCATGACGCGGCACTCGATTGCACGGGCGTTTTATTTTTGTAGGTACAGTTTCAGCACAGTTTCAAAGTGTACGGGAACAGTTACCACAATAATCGAGCGTACCGCCCAGTGTCAGCAAAAACTGTACGGTTTTGTGCACCGATTGGCAGGCGAAAAAAAACCCGGCGTCTCAAGGAGAGCCGGATTTTCCAGTAACGCTGACCTTAGCGGGCAGCGCCGAGCTGGCCTTTTTCGTCGGAGAAAACGATTTCGACGCGACGATTCTGCGCCCGCCCCCGCTCCGAAGCATTGGCTTCGACCGGGTATTCATCACCATAGCCTTCGACTTGAATGCGTTTGTCGTCAATGCCCAGGTCCATCAGCATGTCCGCTACCGCCTGGGCCCGATCCCGGGACAGTTTGCGGTTTTCCTGCTTGCCACCGGTGCTGTCCGTGTAGCCCTCGATGCGCACCACACGCTTGGGATTGAGCTGGAGGAACTGGACGATCTTCAGCACAGTGCGATTGGCCGAGCTTTTCAGTTCAGCCTCACCGGTGTCGAACAGCACATCACCGAGGGTCATCACCAGACCGCGATCAGTCTGGGTCGTGGCCAGGCTGATGATCTGCTCTTCGAGCCATTTACCCTGCTGTTGCACGCTCAGCAGCTTGGCCTCGCGCAACGCCAGTTGCAGGCGCTGGCGCTCCAATTCGAGCTTGGCGGCACGTTCCTCGTTGAGCGCTTTCTCGGTGTGCTGACGGGCGATTTCGCTGTAGCGCTGGCTGAGGTAGGCATAGTGCTGCACGTCCGCACCGCTGCCCCAGTAGCTCGATAGACGATCGGCGCGGGCCAGCGATTCGCCGGCACGGATCACGTCCTTGGGCGCAATGCGCAGGACATTCGAATCCTCCTTGACCTTCTGGAAGTCAGCGTTGGCCTGTTGCAGGGAAGCATCGCTGTGCTGCCCCGCGCAGCCGTAAAGACCGATCAGCAACAGGCTGCCGAGCACACCCATTTTCGCATTCATTGAGCGTCCCCCAGTTGCTTGCGCAGGCGGGCAATACGGGTGTTGAGCACGTTCAGCTGTTCCTCGCTCTTGAGGGTCAAAACCTTGGCTTCGGCCAGCCGCGCATCCAGCTCGGCCTGTTCGGCCTGCATGCGGGCATCCTTGAACGATTGGTCGGCCATGTCGGCCTGGGCCTGGGTGTATTTGCCCTCGGCCAGTTTCAGCTCGGGCACTTCATCGGCCGTGGCACCCACGGCGGTGGCCTGCTCCAGGGTCTGGGCGGTCAGGCGCATTTGCTCATTCGGCGCCGGATCGGCGGCACAACCTGCCAGAGCCACAACGGCCAAGGCAGCGAAAAGAGGTCGAATAGTCACTAAAAATCCCTACTGTTTTAAGGCGCTGACGGGCTGTTTCAAATGTGCTTTCCAGCGCTCCAGATTGCGCTGCAGCACGGCCTCCGTCAGACCGGACGCGGGCAATTCTGTCATCTTTTTGGCCAACTGTCCGCGCAACCATGGATCGTTGCACGCCGAGTTGTGGGAAATGGCCAGGTACAGCCCAGGTTTATCTACTGCAGGCGAGTAGGCTTCAACGTCCTTGGCAATGCCCAGGGTCTGAGTCATGGCCATGCCCGCGTAACGACCGGCGAGGACAAACTCGACCTCACCCAGCACCAGCTTCTGGAATGCCTGAGTCAGGTTTGGCGTACTCACCAGGGTCAGTTGAGACTGGGCGAACGCCTCGAAATCCTGGGTCAGTCGCGCTTGCTGCGACAGCGCACCGACATGCCCGATCAAGTCCTGCGCCGTCGCGTAATCCAGGGTCGAACCATTGCGGGTCCAGACCAGATAGTCGTTGCTGGTCAACGCCGGGTGAATGTAGTCCAACGCCTCCAGTTGGCGGGTGGTCAGCGAGGCGTCAGCGAGCATGTCCATGCGCCCGCTGCGCACTTCCTCCAACGCTTCGGAGCGCTTGCCGGCATAACGCAATTCGACCTTGAGCCCCAACTCCTGGGCTACTTGCTGCAGCAGATCGGCATTGGCACCGATCAGGTGCGTCGGGTCCTGCGGGTCTTGCCACAGGTACGGCGGCGCATCGGGGCTACCGGTGACCACCAGCCGCTCGCACTTGCCGGCGGCGCTCGCCACAACCGGCAACAGTGCCAGGCCCAGGCACAGCGACCGGCCACTCCAGCGACGCAAATCCATGGCGTATCTCTCCCCGGTAAAATCGTCGAAATAAAAAAAACCCGGCCAAATGGCCGGGCTCTTTATAAGTGAAGCCGCTGGATTAGACCAGCTTCTCCAGCTCAGGGATGGCTTCGAACAGGTCCGCCACCAAGCCGTAATCGGCCACCTGGAAGATCGGCGCTTCTTCGTCCTTGT
>NZ_JALJRO010000015.1:0-133970 GCF_024519635.1 Pseudomonas sp. Pse1 | reverse complement strand
TGGTGGACAGTCGGCAGGTGGCGTGTCATTACGCGGAGCAGTTTGTGGATGGGGCGGCCTGAAACTGCACCGATCGAACTGTAGGAGCGAGCCGGCTCCGGGCGGCGTTCCGACGATGGCGATGGGTCAGTTGGCATTGATATTGGCTGATTAACCGCTATCGCGAGCAGGCTCGCTCCTACAGGGGACACCATCGCGCTCATCAACCCCGTCCCTGCCGATTGCGCATCAATCGGCAGCGACGGGGTTTTCTTTTATCGGCAACCTACGTCTGGCTATCGCCCTCATCCGGATCATCGGAATCAGGCTCATCAGTGGTCGAGTCATCATCATTGCCCGCGCCACCCTGCCCCTGATCCCCCGGCTCCGATTCCGACTTGGCCAACATCAACCCACTGTGTCCGACCTGCCCACTCGACGCCTGGGTATCGTGCTGCGTGCATTCGGCCCAGGCCATCGACGTCCCGAACGACAACATCACCAACACCTTCAACATCAACAACACCCGCAGCAACCTGTTCATAGCCGCTCCCTTCCTTTCGTAAAGTGCCTGACTGGCGCTGAGTAAAATCTAGCGCGGTTCCTCAGGTAGGACGCTTACTAATGGAAAGAAATGCCGGAAACACAGAGACTGGATTTGAATAACACCTATATCAAAACTTGCTAACACCGCTGAACACTGGAGCTGGCTTGTCAGCGAAGAGCGTCAACGATGACGCGTGCATCCTGACGAAACGCGGTGCCCTCAGGTTCATCGTCGGATCGCCGCCCGGAGCGGGCCCGCTCCCTCATTAGAGAATCGGGTCCAGCCAACCAACACCCGCTGCGAGTCGCAAGCGGGAGTGCAGCCCACAGATTGAGTTGAAGCCAACAAAAAACCCCGCAGCTCTCGCGTGCGGGGTTTTTGGTATTGCTGCTCAGCGCTTAGTGATGCTCACGGGTCGCGCGGAATTTCACGTCGGGCCAGCGCTCTTCCATCAACGCCAGGTTGACCCGGGTCGGAGCCAGGTAGGTCAGGTGACCGCCGCCGTCGACCGCGAGGTTTTCCACGGCCTTGTTGGAAAATTCCTCAAGCTTCTTCTTGTCGCTGCAATCAACCCAGCGCGCCGAGTAAACGGTGATCGGCTCGTAGGAGCATTCGACCTTGTATTCCTCTTTCAGGCGGCTGGCGACCACGTCGAACTGCAGCACACCGACGGCACCGAGGATGATGTCATTGCTGCGTTCCGGGAAGAACACCTGGGTGGCGCCCTCTTCGGCCAGTTGCTGCAGCCCCTGGCGCAGTTGCTTGGACTTCAGCGGATCGCGCAGGCGCACACGGCGGAACAACTCCGGGGCGAAGTGCGGGATGCCGGTGAAACCGAGGACTTCGCCTTCGCTGAAGGTGTCGCCGATCTGAATGGTGCCGTGGTTGTGCAGGCCGATGATGTCGCCGGCGTAGGCCTCTTCCAACTGCTCACGCTCGGAGGAGAAGAAGGTCAGCGCATCGCCGATCCGCACATCCTTGCCAGTACGCACGTGGCGCATTTTCATGCCTTTTTCGTACTTGCCGGAGCAAATGCGCATGAAGGCGATACGGTCGCGGTGTTTCGGGTCCATGTTCGCCTGGATCTTGAAGATGAAGCCCGAGAACTTCTCTTCCACCGGCTCCACGGTGCGCTCGTTGGCCACCCGTGCCAGCGGTTTCGGCGCCCAGTCGACCACGGCGTCGAGCACATGGTCGACCCCAAAGTTGCCGAGTGCTGTACCGAAGAACACCGGGGTCAGCTGACCGTCGAGGAACTCCTGCTGGTTGAATTCGTGGCAAGCGCCCTGCACCAGTTCCAGTTGCTCGACGAAACGCTCGTACTCGTCACCCAGGTGGGCGCGGGCTTCGTCCGAGTCGAGTTTCTCGATGATCTTGGTTTCGGTGCGCTCGTGACCGTGGCCAGCGGTGTAGACAATGATGTAGTCGTCGGCGAGGTGATAGACACCCTTGAAGTCACGGTAGCAACCGATCGGCCAGGTGATAGGCGCAGCCTTGATCTTCAGGACCGCTTCGATTTCATCGAGCAGCTCGATCGGGTCACGGATATCGCGGTCGAGTTTGTTGATGAAGCTCACGATTGGCGTGTCACGCAGACGGCAGACATCCATCAGCGCGATGGTCCGTGGCTCTACACCCTTACCGCCGTCGAGGACCATCAAGGCCGAGTCGACCGCGGTCAGGGTGCGGTAGGTATCTTCGGAGAAGTCTTCATGGCCCGGGGTGTCGAGCAGGTTGATCATGTGCTCGCGATACGGGAACTGCATGACCGACGTGGTAATCGAGATACCCCGCTGCTTTTCCATTTCCATCCAGTCGGAGGTGGCATGGCGGTCGGACTTGCGAGATTTCACCGTGCCGGCAACCGCAATCGCCTTGCCCATCAACAAGAGTTTCTCGGTGATGGTGGTTTTACCCGCATCGGGGTGGGAAATGATGGCGAAAGTGCGGCGTTTCGCGACTTCGGCGGCCTGGTTGGTCATGGGAAATCGCCTGGCAGGTGATTCAAAAAAGGGCGCAGATTATAGCCCAACTTGAATCAATAACCGAACCGTTGAGCACATCAGGGGTGGCCAAATGCTGCCTGAGATGGGAACCTTTTAAAGCGTAGAGACGTCCACTCCCCTGTTACGACCATTCGTCAGGGACTGAAACATCTGCAAAATCAGCCTGACGAGGCTGTGCTCATGGCTCGACCTCCTGCCGTTCTTACCGGCGTTGGCGAGCTGCTCTTCGTGAACATTTTCCCGGCCGCCAGGCATGGCGTTGCCACACGGGAATGTGTCCGCCGACTGAAAAAAGGAGTCCGCCTGTGGCTATTCGCTATGGCAAAGGGCTGATAGGAGGCGCGCTGGTAATCGCCCTTCTGGCCCTGCTGATCCACTGGATCGGCATCAACACGATCGAACTGTACCGCGACGATTTGTTGTTTTACCTGCAAGCTCATCTGATCCTGGTTCTCGCGTCCATGCTGGCCGCACTCGTCGTTGGCATCCCCGCCGGTATCTGGCTCAGCCGCCCAAGCATGGCCGGTCGCGCCGAACGCTTCATGCAAGTGTTCAACATCGGCAACACCGTACCGCCCCTGGCCGTCCTGGCCATCGCCCTGGGGATCCTCGGGATTGGCAGCGGCCCGGCGATTTTCGCCCTGTTCCTCGCCTCCCTGCTGCCCATCGTGCGCAACACCTACGAAGGCCTGAAAAACGTCCAGGTTTCACTCAAGGAAGCCGCCACCGGCATCGGCATGACCCCGCGTCAGGTGCTGTGGCAGGTCGAATTGCCCAACGCTGTGCCGATCATCATCGGTGGCGTGCGCGTCGCGCTGGCGATCAACGTCGGGACCGCACCGCTGGCGTTCCTGATCGGCGCCAATAGCCTGGGCAGTCTGATTTTCCCCGGCATCGCCCTGAACAATCAGCCGCAATTGCTGCTCGGCGCGGCCTGCACCGCCCTGCTGGCGTTGTTGCTCGATGGCCTGGTAACACTTGCCAGCCGTCTCTGGCTCGAACGCGGCTTGCGCCCGTCTTAAGCCCCGGCAAAGGAATCGTCATGAAAACCACTAGCTTTTTATTAGGCTGCGTCCTGCTGTTCGCAGGATTTGCCCAAGCCGCGGAAAAACCGCTGATCCGCATTGGCGCCCGGGTGTTCACCGAACAGACCCTGCTCGCCGAAATCACCTCGCAATACCTGCGCACCAAGGGTTACGAGGTGCAAGTCACCGGCGGCCTGGGCAGTAATCTGGCGCGCAGTGCCCACGAAAGCGGCCAGTTGGACATGCTCTGGGAATACACCGGCGTTTCGCTGGTGGCCTACAACCATGTCACTGAGAAACTCGATAGCGAGCAGTCCTACGCCCGAGTGAAAGAACTCGACGCGAAAAAAGGCCTGGTCTGGCTGACGCCATCGAAATTCAGCAACACCTATGCCCTCGCCCTGCCGCAGAAAGTGGCGCAGGAATACCCGCAGATCAACAGCATCAGTGACCTCAACCAGGTCCTGCGCCAAGAGAATAAAAGCAACAACCTGGTGGCGCTGGACACTGAGTTCGCCAATCGCTCGGACGGTCTGGCTGGCATGGTCAAACTCTACGACATGGACCTGACGCGCAAGAACATCCGGCAGATGGACGCCGGCCTGGTCTACACCGCGCTGCGCAACGGCCAGGTGTTTGCCGGACTGGTCTACACCACCGACGGTCGCCTGAATGCGTTCGGGCTCAAGCTGCTGGAAGACGACAAACACTACTTCCCGGACTACACCGCTGCCCCAGTGGTACGTCAGGCGTTTCTCGACCAGCACCCGCAACTCGCCGCACAACTCAAGCCGCTGGCCGAACTGTTCGACGACGAGACCATGCGCCAGCTCAATGCCCGGGTCGATGTCGATCACCAGAGCCCTTCCGTGGTTGCCGCTGACTTCCTGCGCCAACACCCGATCAACTGAGGAGAAAACGTCATGGACTTCTTCAACGCTTTTTCCCACCTTGACTGGCAACAGGTCCTGCACCTGACCTGGCAACACATCACCCTGGTCGGCATCGCGGTGACCCTGGCGATTGTCGTCGGCGTGCCGCTGGGCATCCTGATGACCCGCTTCCCCGCGCTTGCCGGACCGCTGCAGGCCAGCGCCACCGTACTGCTGACTGTGCCATCGATTGCCCTATTCGGCCTGCTGCTGCCGTTCTACTCGAAATTCGGCCAGGGCCTGGGACCGCTGCCGGCGATTACCGCGGTGTTCCTTTATTCCCTGCTGCCGATCATGCGCAACACCTACCTGGCGCTGACCGGCGTCGAACCAGGGATTCGCGAAGCCGCGCGCGGCATCGGCATGACCTTCGGCCAACGCCTGCGCATGGTTGAACTGCCGATCGCGGTGCCGGTGATCCTCGCCGGCGTGCGTACCGCCGTGGTGATGAACATCGGCGTGATGACCATTGCCGCCACCATCGGCGCCGGCGGCCTCGGCGTGCTGATCCTCGCCTCCATCAGTCGCAGCGACATGTCGATGCTGATCGTCGGCGCGCTGCTGGTCAGTCTCCTGGCCATTTTCGCCGACCTGCTCCTGCAATGGCTGCAACGCTCGCTGACTCCAAAAGGACTGCTCAAATGATCGAACTTCAAAACCTGACCAAGACTTTTCAAAGCAACGGCAAGACCGTATCCGCCGTCAACGACGTAAGCCTGACCGTCAACGAAGGCGAAATTTGCGTATTCCTCGGCCCCTCGGGCTGCGGCAAGAGCACCACGCTGAAGATGATCAATCGCCTGATCAAGCCGACCTCGGGCAAGATCCTGATCAACGGCGAAGACACCACCGATCTGGACGCGGTGACCCTGCGCCGTAACATCGGCTACGTGATCCAGCAGATCGGCCTGTTTCCCAACATGACCATCGAAGAAAACATTGTGGTGGTGCCCAAGCTGCTGGGCTGGGACAAGCAGAAATGCCACGACCGCGCCCGCGAGCTGATGAGCATGATCAAGCTCGAGCCCAAGCAGTACCTGCATCGCTACCCGCGTGAATTGTCCGGTGGCCAGCAACAGCGGATCGGGGTGATTCGTGCCCTCGCCGCCGATGCACCGCTGTTGCTGATGGATGAACCCTTCGGTGCGGTCGACCCGATCAACCGCGAGATGATCCAGAACGAGTTCTTCGAAATGCAGCGAGCGCTGAACAAGACGGTGATCATGGTCAGCCATGACATCGACGAAGCGATCAAGCTCGGCGACAAGATCGCCATCTTCCGCGCCGGTAAACTGCTGCAGATCGACCACCCGGACACCCTGCTGGCGCACCCGGCGGATGACTTTGTCAGCAACTTCGTCGGCCAGGACAGCACCCTCAAGCGCCTGCTGCTGGTCAAGGCCGAAGACGCGGCAGACAACGCGCCCTCCGTCAGTCCCGAGACTCCGGTGGCCGACGCACTGGAACTGATGGACGAACACGACCGTCGCTACGTGGTGGTCACCTGCGCCGAGAACAAGGCACTGGGTTATGTACGACGTCGCGACCTGCACCGTCAGACCGGCACCTGCGGCCAGTACCTGCGCGAGTTCAACGCTACGGCGGCCTACGACGAACACCTGCGCATCCTGTTGTCGCGCATGTACGAATTCAACCGCTCGTGGCTGCCGGTAATGGATGCAGAGCGGGTTTTCCTGGGCGAGGTGACGCAGGAGTCGATTGCGGCGTACCTGAGTTCGGGGCGTTCGCGGGGGATGAAGACCAATATCGTGTCGCCGGCTGAGGTGGCGGCGGTTTGATCACACTTACCATCTGTTAAACCGCAAAAACCTGTAGGAGCGAGCCTGCTCGCGATGGCGCAATGTCAGCTGAAGAAAGTATCGGCTGTGAAATTGCTATCGCGAGCAGGCTCGCTCCCACAGGTATCGTGTCATTCTCAGCAAAGCATCCACCGGAAAAAAATCTCAACACTCGGCACTGCAAAAAAACACACTTTGAACCGCAAAATCCCTCACAGAAAACTTTCTAGCCGCCAACGTCGCCGATGTTGCGCCCATCGCACTTACCCATGATCGAGCGCACATCAGCATCGAACGTGCAGGTATTTTTAACACCCGAAAATTTTCCGGGAACATCTGCCCGTCATCTGAGTCGGCTACAAAGAGTGCTGTGGAGGACGCACGTCAGAAGCGTGCAAAAACGCGACATTTTTTGTTGCTCTCAAGCCCCTCACGCCCTAAAGTTCGCGCCGAACGTCCATGCTGGAAACGATCCATCCGGCTCAAGTACTGACGACGAGACAGCAAGGCCAAGGGAAAAGCTGAACATCCCATGGCCTTTTTGCTTTCGGCGACATGCCTTGGGAAGTAGGCGAACCAAAGTGGGGATACGGAGGACGTTCATTTGCACCCATTGATTTCTAACGTTTGCCAGTAGGAGCTTCCCGATATGTCGATCCAGGTCGAAGACTATTTCGCGCGCGATACCTTTCAGAAAATGAAGGCGTTCGCCGACAAGCAAGAGACCCCATTCGTGGTGATCGACACCGCGATGATCGCCCAGGCCTATGATGACCTGCGCGCCGGTTTCGAATTCGCCAAGGTCTACTACGCGGTCAAGGCCAACCCGGCCGTCGAGATCATTGATCTGCTCAAGGAAAAGGGTTCGAGCTTCGACATCGCCTCGATCTACGAGCTGGACAAGGTCCTGGCTCGCGGTGTCAGCGCCGACCGCATCAGCTACGGCAACACCATCAAGAAGTCCAAGGACATCCGCTACTTCTACGACAAAGGTGTGCGCCTGTACTCCACCGACTCCGAAGCCGACCTGCGCAACATCGCCAAGGCCGCACCGGGTTCGAAAGTCTACGTGCGCATCCTTACCGAAGGCTCGACCACCGCTGACTGGCCACTGTCGCGCAAATTCGGCTGCCAGACCGACATGGCCATGGACCTGCTGATCCTCGCTCGCGACCTCGGCCTGGTGCCGTACGGCGTGTCGTTCCACGTCGGTTCGCAACAGCGTGACATCAGCGTCTGGGACGCAGCGATCGCCAAGGTCAAAGTGATCTTCGAGCGCCTGAAAGAAGAAGACGGCATCGTCCTCAAGCTGATCAACATGGGCGGCGGCTTCCCGGCCAACTACATCACCCGTACCAACAGCCTGGAAACCTACGCCGAGGAAATCATCCGCTTCCTCAAGGAAGACTTCGGCGACGACCTGCCGGAAATCATCCTCGAGCCGGGCCGTTCGTTGATTGCCAACGCCGGCATCCTGGTCAGCGAAGTGGTGCTGGTTGCACGGAAATCGCGCACTGCCGTCGAGCGTTGGGTGTACACCGACGTGGGCAAATTCTCCGGCCTGATCGAAACCATGGACGAAGCCATCAAGTTCCCGATCTGGACCGAGAAGAAAGGCGAGATGGAAGAAGTGGTCATCGCCGGCCCGACCTGCGACAGCGCCGACATCATGTACGAGAACTACAAGTACGGCCTGCCGCTGAACCTGGCCATCGGCGACCGCCTGTACTGGCTGTCCACCGGTGCCTACACCACCAGCTATAGCGCAGTTGAATTCAACGGCTTCCCGCCACTGAAGTCGTTCTACGTTTAATAGCGACCTGTAGGAGCGAGCCCGCTCGCGAAAAGCCAGAGAGCAACGCGTTCACCCAAACTGAACGCGTTGCTACGCTACCTGCAACTGCTCCATACGTAGCCTGTAATCCTCCGCCATCGCCCGAATCCGCACATCCTGCGCACTCTCCAGCGCCTGACTCGCCACCGCGAGAAACTTCAGGTTGCCACCCGCCAGCGCCTCACGCAGCCATCCCAGCGCCGCCTCTATCTGCCCCTGGGCGGCCAGCACTGCTGCATAGCTGAACTGCCCGCGAAAATCCCCGCCCTGTGCCGAACGCCGGTACCACTCGACCGCGCCCGCCGGATCGGCCGGACAAAACCGCCCTTCCTCCAGATAGCGCCCCACCAGGTTCATCGACTTGGCGTGGCCCCGTTCAGCGGCACGACGATACAAGCCCAGTGCCTGGGGCTGATCCTCGAGCACCCCGCGCCCGGTCGCCAGCAGGTTGGCGAGGTTATACATCGCCCAATCCAGGCCCGCTTCGGCGGCGACTCGATAGTGTCGCGCGGCAACGGCAGCGTCTGCGGAACACCCCCAACCGTGCTCATGACAACGGCCGAGCATGTTGCGCGCCATCAGGTGGCCCTGTTGCGCCGCGATGCCGAACCAACGCATGGCCAGCGCCTGATCCTGGGCGATGCCCTGGCCGTCGAGCAGAATCTGCCCGAGCAAGGCCTGGGCCTCGAGTTCACCTTCGCGGGCGGCGATCAGAATCGCCTGGGCCGCGCGGGCGGGGCTTTCGTCGAGCATGGCGCGCAGGCGCTCGGCGTCGAGGGTTTCTTCGCGGCGTAAACGAAAATCGGTCACTTACACCTCGACCCAGCGCCGAAGCAGGTTGTGGTAGGTGCCGGTCAAGCGAATCAACGAGGGGTGATCGGGCATGTCGGCGGTCAATTGCTGGATCGCCTCGTCCATCTCGAACAACAAGGCACGCTGGCTGTCCTCGCGGACCAGGCTCTGGGTCCAGAAGAACGAGGCGTAACGCGTGCCGCGAGTGACCGCGTTGACCTTGTGCAGGCTGGTGCCCGGGTACAGCACCATGTCGCCGGCAGGCAACTTCACGCGCTGGGTGCCGAAGGTGTCCTGGATCTCCAGTTCGCCGCCGTCGTATTCGTCCGGATCGCTGAAGAACAGGGTCGACGACAGGTCGGTGCGCACCCGCTCGACGCTGCCTTTGGGCTGGCGCACGGCGTTGTCGATATGAAAGTCGAAACTGCCGCCGGCGGTGTAGCAGTTGAGCAGCGGCGGAAACACCTTATGCGGCAGCGCGGCTGACATGAAGCGCGGATTTTTCCACAACCGGTCGAGCATCGCCGCGCCGATTTCCTGAGCCAGCGCATGGCCTTCGGGCAATTGCAGGTTGTGCTTGGCCTTCGCCGACTGGAACCCGGCGGTGATCTTGCCATCCGCCCAATCGGCCTGTTGCAGAGCCTCGCGAATGCGCTGCACCTCCTCACGGGAGAACAAGCCGGGAATGTGCAGCAGCATGGCGCGATACCTGAAAGTCAAGAGGGCGGTAATGGTATTGATTCTTATTGATGAAGTAAAACCGGCATGACGAACGAGAACGTAAAAACCGTAAGGACAAATTGTAAAGAATGTAAATTCAATGCAAATAGCAATAAATCGCAATTGTTAGAAATACCTGTTTACCCTATATTCCGCGTCCTCAAATCCTTGGGGAGGGGAATTCACCATGTCACGTCAACTACCACAATCACCCGTCAGCACGCCGCGCTTGCTCGCTTCCGCCATCGGCGTGGCGATCACCGCCGGCTCCGCCGGCCAGATGGTTTTCGCCGCAGAAAAGACCGACGCGAAGACTTCCGGCAATGCGATCGCGCTGGACGCCACCAGCGTTACCGGTGAGGCGCAGGACTCAACGTCCTACCAGGTTGAAAAGGCATCCTCGCCCAAGTACACCGCGCCGTTGGTTGACACCCCACGTTCCGTGACCGTGATTCCGCAACAAGTCCTCAAGGACACTGGCGCCCTGAACATGCAGGACGCCCTGCGCACCGTTCCAGGCATCACCTTCGGCGCTGGCGAAGGCGGCAACCCGCAAGGCGACCGTCCGTTTATCCGCGGCTTCGACGCCCAGGGCGATACCTACCTCGACGGCGTGCGCGACACCGGTTCGCAGAGCCGCGAAATCTTCGCCGTTGAATCGATCGAAGTCAGCAAAGGCCCGAACTCCGCCATTGGCGGTCGTGGCGCAGCCGGCGGCACCATCAACCTGGTGAGCAAGAAGGCGCATCTGGGCGATTCGTTCGACGGTGGCTTCACCTACGGTTCCGACCAGACCCGCCGCTACACCCTGGACGGCAACTACCAGTTCAGTGACAGCGCCGCTGGCCGTCTGAACCTGATGAGCCACGAAAGCAATGTGGCCGGCCGTGACAGCGTCGACTACGACCGCTGGGGCGTCGCGCCATCCCTGGTCTTCGGCCTGGGCACCGATACCCGCGTCAACCTCGACTACTACCATCTGGAAAGCAACGACACGCCAGATTCGGGCATTCCTTACACCATCCCGGCCGGCGGCTCGGCTGCGCGCACCAAGTCCAATCCGGACAAGCCCTACGCCGGCGGTGACAGCAGCAACTTCTACGGCCTGGACAACCGCGACTTCCGCAAGACCCGTACCGACACTGCGACCTTCGCCATCGAGCACGACCTGAACGACGCGCTGACCGTGAAGAACACCCTGCGTCACGGCAGCAGCATGCAGGACTACATCCTGACCCAGCCAGACGACAGCAAGGGCAACGTTAACAACGGTACGGTGTGGCGCCGCGCCAACACCCGCGTCAGCAACACCGACACCACCACCAACCAGACCGATCTGTTTGGTGATGTGTACATCGCTGGCTTCAAGAACAGCTTCTCCACCGGTATCGAGTTCAGCCGCGAGGAAAGCGAGAAATCCGGCTACCTCGTCAACACCGACACCACGCCAGGCACGCCAGTTACACCCACGGATCCGGGCACCCAATGCCGCCCGTCGATGGTCGGCGCATCCAGCGGTTTCAACTGCACCTCGCTGTCCAACCCGAACGCGGGCGATCCGTGGAACGGCGCGATCTCGCGCAACTACGCCGGCACCGACACCAAGGCCGACACCCGTGCGATTTACGTGTTCGACACCCTGGAACTATCGCAGCAGTGGCTCGTGAACATGGGCCTGCGCTACGACCACTTCAACACTAAATACCGTACCTATGACGCCACTGGCGCCACCGTCGTGACCAAAGGCAACGCGGCCAAGGGTGAAGACACCAGCGAGTTCATTACCGGTCAGTTCGGCGTGGTCTACAAGCCGGCGGAAAATGGCAGCATCTATGCGTCCTACGCCACCTCGGCGACTCCACCGGGCAGTTTCGTCGGTGAAGGCCAGGAAACAAACCTGCCACCTGGATCCACTGACCGCGCTGGCAACCTGCTCAAAAGCGACATGGAGCCGGAAACCACCAAGAACTACGAAATCGGCACCAAGTGGGACCTGCTGAACGATCGCCTGTCGCTGACCGCCGATATCTTCCGTACCGAGAAAGACAACGCCCGCGTTCAGGTTGACTCGACCACCTATGAAAACGCCGGCAAAACCCGCGTTCAAGGTATCGAGTTGTCGGCCACCGGCAAGATCACCGACAAGTGGCAAGTGTTCGCCGGCTACGCCTACATGGACAGCGAGCAAGTTGACGGCGGCCCGCTCAGCGTGACCGACGGCAACGAATTGCCGAACACCCCGAAAAACAGCGCCAGCGTCTGGACCACTTACCAGATCACGCCGAAGCTGACCGTCGGTGGCGGCGCGTTCTACGTCGACGACGTGTTCGGCAGCGTGGCCAACACCACCATGGTTGATTCCTACGTTCGCTACGATGCAATGGCCGCCTACAAGCTGACCAAAAACATCGACCTGCAACTGAACGTGCAGAACCTGACCGACGAAACCTACTACGACAAAGCTTTCTCGACCCACTTCGCCAACCAGGCGGCGGGCCGTACGGCATTGCTGAGCACCAACTTCCACTTCTGATGGAAGCGTGAACACCAGGGCCCCGTTCATCTCGATGAGCGGGGCCTTTGTGCGTAAAAGGCAAAGCCTGCAGACAACCCACGGCATAATGCGCGCCGTGAAAATTCTTTGAACGAAACAAGGCGGTCGATGTGTTGAAGAAAACCCTGTTCCAGCTGCACTGGTTCTTCGGCATCAGCGCAGGCCTGGTACTGGCCTTGATGGGCTTTACCGGCGCCACGGTGTCGTTTCAGGACGAGATCATGCGGGCCATCAACCCCCAGGTGTTGCGGGTGGAAAAACTCCCGGCCGGGGTGTTGCCGCCGGTTGAGCTGGTGGCCAAGGCCGAGGCCATCGAAGGCAAGAAAGTCGCGATGCTCTGGGTCGACACCGACAGTGGCTATGCCGCGCGCCTGTTCTTCACTCCGCCGCCGGGGGAGCGGCGCGGGCAGATGCGCTACGTCAACCCGTACACCGGCGAATTCACCGGCGATGCCGTGGGCCAGGACTTCTTCGGCCTGATGCTCCAGCTGCACCGATTCCTGGCGATGGGCGATACCGGTCGGCAGATCACCGGCGCCTGCACCCTGATCCTGATCTTTTTCTGCCTGTCCGGGCTCTACCTGCGCTGGCCGCGCCAGTGGCAAAGCTGGCGCGCCTGGCTGACCCTGGACTGGAAGAAGAAAGGCCGCAGCTTCAATTGGGACCTGCACTCGGTAGCCGGCACCTGGTGCTTGCTGGCTTACCTGTTGGCGGCCCTGACCGGGCTGACCTGGTCGTACGAGTGGTACAACAAGGGTGTGACCCGACTGCTGTCCGACGCTCCGCAGAACGAGCGCGTGCGCGAGGGTCGCGGTGCGCGACCACCGGCGGGACCGCCCCCGGTGGCTGACTACAACGCGATCTGGAGCAGCATCTACAGCGCCGCCGGGCCGGACCTGAGCGCCTACAACGTGCGTATGCCGCCAGTGGCCGGCCAACCCGCGACCGTGTTCTACCTGCTGAAAACCTCGCCCCATGAGCGTGCGTTGAACCAGATCAGCCTCGACCCGGCCACCGGAGTGATCAAGCGTCACGATCGCTACAGCGACAAGAGCTTCAAGGCGCAACTGTTGACCAGCGTGTACGCGCTGCACGTCGGCAGTTATTTCGGCCTCGCCGGACGCATCATCTTGATGGTCACCTCGTTGCTGATGCCGCTGTTCTTTATCACTGGCTGGCTGCTCTACCTAGACCGTCGACGCAAGAAACGCCAGATCAAGCAGGCGCGTAAAGACCTTGCGCCGAGCAATAGCAACACTCCGGCCTGGTTGATCGGCTTCGCCAGCCAGAGTGGGTTTGCCGAACAATTGGCCTGGCAGACCGCCAGCCAACTGCAAGCGGCCGGCATGCCGGTCAAGGTCCAGCCCTTGGCGTCCGTTAGCGAGCAAGACCTGCGTGAATCGAACAACGCATTGTTCGTGGTCAGCACCTTCGGCGACGGCGAAGCGCCGGACAGTGCCCGTGCTTTCGAGCGCAAGGTCCTGGGCCAGGCAGCCAGCCTGAGCAGCCTGAACTATGCGGTGCTCGGCCTGGGTGATCGCCAGTACCAGCACTTCTGCGGTTTCGCCCGGCGCCTGCACCAGTGGCTGGCGCAGCACGGCGGCACCACACTGTTTGCCCCGGTTGAAGTCGACAGCGGCGATCCCTATGCCCTGCGTCACTGGCAACAGCAACTCGGTCAGCTGACCGGGCAGGCCCCGGCCGAACTTTGGCAGGCCCCTGGCTACAACAACTGGACCCTTGATCGGCGCGAGCTGATGAACCCGGATAGCAGTGGTTCAGGCGTGTACTTGCTGGGCTTGAGCGCACCCGATAACAGCAGTTGGCTGGCAGGTGACCTGGTGGAAGTGCTGCCACGCAACTGTCCGTGGGCGATTGAGCATTTCCTCGATGGCCTTGGCATCCCCGGCAACACCTCGGTGCAACTCGATGGTCTGCTGGAAACCCTTGAGCAAGCCCTGGCCAGCCGTCAGTTGCCGAACAACCGCGCACATCTGGTGGGCCTGCATGCCCAGGCGCTGGTCGATGCGCTGGTGCCACTGGCCATGCGCGAATATTCGATCGCCTCGATTGCCGCCGACGGTGTGCTGGAGTTGATCGTGCGCCAGGAACGGCATGCCGATGGCAGCCTGGGCATCGGTTCGGGCTGGCTGACCGAGCACGCACCACTGGGCTCGCCAATCAGCCTGCGGGTACGGCGCAACAGCGGCTTCCATCTGCCGCCGACCCCGGTGCCGATGATTCTGCTGGGCAACGGCACCGGCCTTGCTGGTCTGCGCAGCCTGCTGAAAGCACGAATAGCCGACGGCCAGACACGCAATTGGCTGCTGTTCGGCGAGCGTAATCGGGAACACGACTACCTGTGCCGCGACGAATTGGAGAGCTGGCTGATCGAGGGTGACCTGGAGCGCCTGGACCTGGCTTTTTCACGGGATCAGGCTGAGAAAATCTACGTCCAGGATCGGTTGCGCGAATCGGCGGCGCTATTGAAAAAGTGGCTGGCGGAGGGTGCGGTGATTTATATCTGCGGCAGTTTGCAGGGGATGGCGTCGGGGGTGGATCAGGTGCTCAACGAGGTGCTTGGCCCTGACGAGGTTGAGCGTTTGATCGAGCAAGGGCGATATCGCCGGGACGTGTACTGATCCACCTACCCGTATCTGTAGGAGCGAGCTTGCTCGCTCCTACAGAGGGGGGAGAAATCAGGCGCTGGCGGGTTCGACCGTCAGCTCTACCGCTTCCGGTCGCTTGACCAACGCATACACCACCGCCGTCAACAGACTGCCGGCAACAATCGCCAGCAAATACAGCAACGCATGGTTGATCGCATTCGGGATCAGCATCACGAACAGGCCACCGTGTGGCGCCATCAGTTTGCAGCCGAAGTACATCGACAGCGCACCGGTCAAGGCGCCACCAGCAATGCTCGCCGGAATCACCCGCAGCGGGTCTTTGGCGGCAAACGGAATCGCGCCTTCGGAGATAAAGCACAGCCCCAGCACCAATGCCGCCTTGCCCGCCTCACGCTCGGTCTGGGCGAACTTGCGGCGGGCGATGAAGGTGGCGATGCCCAGACCAATAGGCGGCACCATACCGGCGGCCATGGTCGCGGCCATCGGCGCATAACTCTGCGAGGCCAGCAGCCCCACCGAGAATGCGTAGGCGGCCTTGTTGATCGGCCCACCGAGGTCGACGCACATCATGCCGCCGAGCAACACCCCCAGCAGAATCGCGTTGGTGGTGCCCATGCTGTCGAGGAAGTGGGTCAGGCCGGCAAGCATCCCGGCCACCGGTTTACCCACGACATAGATCATCACCAGGCCGGTGAACAGACTCGCCAGCAGCGGAATGATCAGAATCGGTTTCAGCGCTTCCAGGCTCTGGGGCAAACGCGCATAACGATTGATCGCCTGCGCCGCGTAGCCGGCGAGGAAACCGGCAATGATCCCGCCGATAAACCCGGCGCCCAGGGTGCTCGCCAGCAGCCCGCCAATCATGCCCGGCGCGAGGCCAGGGCGGTCGGCGATCGAATAGGCGATGTAGCCCGCCAGCAACGGCACCATCAATTTGAAAGCGCTCTCGCCACCGATCTGCATCAGCGCCGCTGCAAGACTGCCCTGTTCTTTGAAAGCTTCGATGCCAAACACAAACGACAGGGCGATCAACAAGCCGCCCGCAACGACCATTGGCAACATGAACGACACACCGGTCAGCAGGTGCTTGTAGACCCCGGTCTTCTCTTGTTTGGAGGCCACCTTGCCAGCGCTGGCGGCGCTCTCCTGCTTGCCTTCGGCGAGCGCTTTATTCAGCGTCGCCTCGGCCTGCTTGAGGGCGATACCAGTGCCACAGCGATAGATTTTTTTGCCGGCGAAACGCTCGGTCGGCACTTCAATGTCCGCCGCCAACAGCACCACGTCGGCCGCTTCGATGGCCTCGGCGCTCAACGGATTGCGCGCGCCGACCGAGCCCTGGGTTTCCACCTGTAGCTCGTAGCCCAGGCGTTTCGCGGCTTGCTGCAAGGCTTCGGCGGCCATAAAGGTGTGGGCGACACCGGTCGGGCAGGCGGTGACGGCCACCAGACGTGGTGCGACCTGCGCTTGCGCTACGGGTTCGGCCAGCGCTTGCACCGGGCTATGGATTTGCGCCTCTTCAGCACCCCGACGCAACACTGCATCGACGTCCTGCAGGGCCTGGGACGGTGTGCTCTGGAACAGACGCTTGCCGACGAATCGCGACAGGTCCAGCGTCCCAGTGCTGACCAGCAACACCCACTCCGCCTCATCGAGGGTCGCGGCTGATAATTGGCGCTCCGGATGCGCCGCATCGTGCACTTCGACACTGGTGCTCCAACCCTGGCGCTGCGCCGCCGCATCCAGCAAGCGGGCGCAGAGCACACTGGTGACCATGCCGTTGGGGCAGGCAGTAACAATGGCTAACTTCATGACCAACCCTCTTATTGTTCTGTCAGGGGACGAACACGCACCCCCTGTTCGAGCTGCGCCAGATGCGCCGCATCGTTGATGCCGAAACCGATCTGGGTGACTGCCAATGCCGCAATAGCGGTGGCCGTGCGAAGCGTCTGCTCCGGCGTATCGGCGCTCAGCAGGCCGTGGAGCATGCCCGCCAGCAAGGAGTCACCGGCACCGACCGTGCTGGCGACGCTGACCCGTGGTGGTGTGGCATGCAGCGCCGAGCTGACGCTGAACCAGTTCACGCCCTCGGCGCCATTGGAAATCACCACATGCTCGATGCCCTGGGCGTGCAGGCGGCTCGCCGCTTCGGCCTGGGCCTTGGACGAAACCACGGCGCAACCGAGCACTTCGGCCAGTTCTTCAGTGTTGGGTTTAATCAGCCACGGACCGGCGCCAAGGCACGCCTTCAGCGCTTCACCACTGGTGTCGAGGGCGACCCTCAGGCCCTTGGCCTTGAGCCGCAGCACCAAGGCATGCAACCACTGCGCGCTGACACCACGGGGCAGACTGCCGGCAACGACAACGGCGTCATGGCCGTGGGCAATCTGCTCAAGGCGATCGAGCAAGTCCTGCTGGGCAGCGGCACTGATCACCGGGCCTGGACCATTGAGGTCGGTGATGCGTCCATCGGCCTCGGCCAATTTGATATTGCTGCGGGTTTCCCCGGCGACCCGGATGAAGGCATCGACAAACCCGCGACGGGCAAACAGCGCCTCAAACGCCTGTAAATTGTCCTCGCCGAGAAAGCCACTGACGGTCACTTGATGACCCAGGTCGGCCAGCACCTGGGCGACATTCACACCCTTGCCGGCCGCGTGGGTGTGCATCGCCGTGCTGCGATTGACCTGACCGGCCTCAAGACGCGGCAACTGCACCGTGAGGTCCAGGGCCGGGTTGAGGGTCAGGGTTAAAATACGTGCCATTACTGCGTCTCCACTAGCGTGCGCACTTCCTGCGCGCTGCCCACGGCCAAAGCCTGGCGGGCCAATTCTTGTGCCTGGGGCAAGCTCAACTCGCGCACCCGCGCCTTGACCTCACCGATGCTGCGCGCGCCCACGCTCAGCTCATCGACGCCGAGTCCGACCAGTACCGGCACCGCCAGCGGGTCGGCCGCCAGTTCGCCGCATACGCCCACCCATTTGCCATGGGCATGGGCAGCGCGCACGGTGATGTCGATCAGTTGCAGGACCGCCGGGTGCAAGCCATCAGCCTGGGCGGACAAGGTCGGGTGACCACGGTCGATGGCCAGGGTGTACTGGGTCAGGTCATTGGTGCCGACGCTGAAAAAGTCCACCTCTTTGGCCAGCACCGGCGCCAGCAAAGCAGCCGACGGCACCTCGATCATGATCCCCAGTTGCAGGTCCGTCACGGGTATTTCCTGGCGCAGACGCTCGGTCATATCCCGCGCCTGACGCCATTCTTCAACGCTGCCGACCATGGGGAACATGATCCGCAACGGACGATTGTCGGCGGCACGCAGCAAGGCACGCAGTTGCGCCTCCATGACCTGTGGGCGCTGCAACGTCAGGCGAATCCCGCGCACACCGAGGAACGGGTTTTCTTCCTTGGCAATCGGCCAATACGGCAGCGGCTTGTCGCCACCCACATCCAGGGTCCGCACCACCAGCGGCCGCCCAGCGAGGCCATCGAGCACTCGACGGTATTCTGCTTCCTGAGTGGCTTCGTCCGGCAACTGCGGATGGGCCATGAAGATCAGTTCGGTGCGCAACAGGCCAATGCCTTCGGCACCCTGCTCCACCGCGCCAGTGACGCCGGCGCTTTCACCAATGTTGGCAAACACTTCGACGGCATGCCCGTCGCGGGTCACTGCCGGCTGATGACGCTGTTCGGCGGCGGCCTTGAGGCGCTGCTCGCGGGTGTCACGCTCCTCGCTGGCACGCTGCAGGGTGGCGGCGTCGGCATCGACGTGCAGGCGACCGCGCTGCGCGTCGAGCAGCAGTGGCGTGCCCGGGGCCAACAGCAACACCGCGGCACCGGCGCCCACAAGCGCCGGAATCCCCAGGGCCCGGGCGACAATGGCGCTATGGGCTGTGGCGCCACCGCGGGCGGTGAGAATGCCGGCCACCCGCGTCGGGTCGAGGCGAGCCACGTCGGAAGGGCCGACTTCATCCATCACCAGGATGTACGGCTGGTCCGGCTCACTCGGGGTCTGGATCCCGCACAGTTGCGCCAGCACCCGACGACCGATATCCCGCAAATCCGCCGCACGTTCGGCGAGCAAGGCGTCCTGCAAAGACTCCTGCTGCCGCGCTGCGGCATCGATGACGGCCATCCATGCCGCCTCGGCGCTTTCGCCCTGCTTGAGGCGGGTGTCGACTTCGTCAGTCAGCTCCGGGTCGTCGAGCATCTCCTGGTGGGTGATAAAAATCTCCCGAATCGCCTTGGCCTTGCTGCGCTGGATCAACCCTTCGATGTCGCTGCGTACTTCGGCCAATGCACCGTGCAGACGCTCACGCTCATGGGGGGTGGATTCACCGCGCAACGGATAATCAATCGCCTGCTGGACCTGGATATGCGCCGGGCCAATAGCAATGCCTGGAGCCGCTGCGATGGCCGGAATCTGGCTGCCGGATGCCGGTGCAATGAGCACCTCGGCAATGTCGGCCAGGACCTCGCGCCGCTCGTTGAATGCCGGCAGCGGTTCGACTTCCTCGCCCAGCCCCTCTTCAATGGCGGCTAACAGAGCCGGCAGCGCATCGGTGGCAATGCTCGGCTCGGCGATCAATTCCAGCACCTGGCCACGACGGGCGCCCAGGCTCAACAATTTGCTCAGGCTTTTGGCCGAGACTGCACTGTCCTGGCCATCAACGATGCGCAGGCGAATTTCACCCTCAAAACTCTTCGCTAACTGCGCGAGGATTTTCGCCGGCCGGGCGTGCAAACCATGGGCGTTTGCCAGGGCGATTCGCGCGCTGGGCCAGTCGGCAGGCAGCTCACCGCCGAGGACTTCCAGCACTGCACGGCGGCTGGTGGCGCGCCCCAGTTCGTGGCCACGGCCTTCGATCAGCAGCGCGCACAGGCGTTCGAGCAAGGCTTGATGAGCTTCTCCCAGGCTGGCCAGGCAGAACAGTCCGCTCAACGGCTGGCCCAGGTAGCGGATCGGTTTGTCCGGCGTGACAAATGCCAAACCGGGGCGCTTGACCGTCTGCTCGCTGTGCAACCACCACAAGCCATCGCCCAGGGGCAGCGCTTCGACCTGCTGCAGCACCGCCGAGAACCCGTTACTGACGCAATCGGCCTGGCGCAGCAAGCGGGCGCCACGCCACACCAGTTCCTCGAAATCGTCAGCGGACACGCCCAGGCCGATCATCTGCGCATCCAGCGCCAACTCCTGGGGTGCGCCCTGCAGTAGTTTGAGCAAGGCTTCGGCACTGCTGGCCCGGCGCAAGGCCTGGCCCAGATCGGTTTCACCCAGGGCACGAGTGAGCAATTGCAGGAGGCGCAGGTGTTCATCGGATTTGGCCGCAATGCCGATGGCCAGGTAGACGATGTGCCCGTCGCCCCAGTCCACCCCTTCAGGGAACTGCAGCAAGCGCACGCCGGTGGTGTGCACCAGCTCGCGGGTGTCGGGGGTGCCGTGGGGGATGGCGATGCCCTGGCCGAGAAACGTCGAGCCCTGGGCTTCACGCGCCTGCAAACCCGCGAGGTAACCCTCGGCCACCAGGCCGTCGGCGACCAGTTTGTCGGCCAGCAGGTGCAATGCAGCGGCTTTATCCACAGCGCTCTGGCCCATGGATATCTGCTCTATAGTGAGCTCGAGCATGCTTTCTCCTTTTTGGTGCCGGGGCACCAGGTATTGTTTTGAATGAATCAGCTTAGGCTTTAATGCGAACAGTTTTTCGAGGCATCCTTTGGCGGTTTCGCGGCAGCACCGACAAAAGGGCGAATACTGTAGAAAATACGCTTGCTGAAACGTTTAATCTAGCGAAGTGCGCACGTTACTCGATAATCTCTCAAGCCTGAAGCCCAATCGGTCGGATGCGTGCGACATTGGTCTGCTGCCTTATTCAGGTAGGATTGACGAAAATGTCGGGGCAAGCTCGAAAAAACAAGGAATTCCCGAGTTGAAACTCAGTGATATCGCCCAGTTGGCCGGTGTGTCCGTGACCACCGCCAGCTACGTCATCAATGGCAAGGCCGAACAGCAGCGCATCAGTAATGCCACGGTCGAACGCGTACGCGCCGTCGTCGAGCAGCATGGTTTCACGCCCAATCCCCAGGCAGCCGGACTCCGCAGCCGGCACACCCGCACTCTGGGCTTTATTCTGCCCGACCTGGAAAACCCCAGTTACGCGCGCATTGCCAAGTTGCTGGAGCAAGGCGCCCGGGCCCGTGGCTATCAATTGCTGATCGCCAGCTCCGATGACGCCCCGGACAGCGAACGCCAGTTGCTCAAGCTGTTCCGTGCCCGACGCTGCGATGCCTTGTTCGTCGCCAGTTGCCTGCCGGCCAGCGACGACAGCTATCGTCAGCTGCAGGCCAAGGGCTTGCCGATCATTGCCATCGACCGGGTCATGGAGCCTGAACACTTCTGCTCGGTGATCAGCGACGACCGGGAAGCCAGCCTGCAACTCACCCGCAGCCTGTTGCAACCTGAACCGCGGCAGATCGTGCTGTTGGGCGCACGCCCCGAGCTGAGCATCAGCCAGGATCGCGCCGCCGGCTTCCAGCAGGCACTGGTCGACTTCAAGGGCCAGGTCATGATCGAACATGGCGAATCGTTCAGCCGCGAAGGCGGCCGTCAGATGATGGAAGAGCTGCTGCAACGCCTGGGACATTTACCGGATGCGCTGGTCACCACCTCCTACGTGCTGCTGCAGGGGGTGTTCGATGCGCTGCACGATTACCCGCTGAAAAACCGCCCGCTGCGCTTGGGCACTTTCGGTGATACGCAGTTGCTGGACTTCCTGCCGCTGCCGGTCAACGCCATGGCGCAACAGCACCAACTGATCGCAGACAAAGCCCTGCAACTGGCCCTCGCCGCTGTCGAAAACGATCATTACCAGCCGGGCGTGCAAGCCATCGGCCGGACGTTCAAGCAGCGCATACACCGGGACTGAGCCGTGGAGCTGATCGACAGCCACACCCATCTGGATTTCGCCGACTTCGATGACGACCGCCAGGCGCTGCTCGCTCAAAGCCGCGCCCTGGGGGTGCGGCGCATGGTGGTGCTAGGGGTCTATCAACGCAACTGGCAGCGGGTCTGGGACCTGGTGCAACGTGATCCAGACCTGCACGCTGCCTTCGGCCTGCACCCGGTCTACCTCGACGAACACCAGCCCGACGATCTGCGGCAACTGGCTGACTGGTTGAGCCGCCTGGCCGGGCATCGGCAACTCTGTGCGGTAGGCGAGTTCGGCCTGGACTACTACTTGCCGACACTGGATCGCCAGCGCCAGCAAACGCTGTTCGAAGCGCAACTGCAACTGGCCTGCGACTTCCAGCTACCGGCGCTGCTGCACGTACGGCGCAGTCATGCTCAGGTCATTGCCACCTTGAAACGCTTCAAGCTGCAACGCGGCGGGATCATCCACGCCTTCGCCGGCAGCCGGGAGGAAGCACTGGAGTACATCAAGCTCGGCTTCAAGCTGGGCCTGGGCGGTGCCGCCACCTGGCCGCAAGCCTTGCGCATGCATAAGGTAATCGCCGGTTTGCCGCTGGACGCGGTGGTGCTGGAAACCGATTCACCCGACATGGCGCCGGCCATGTACCCCGGGCAACGCAACAGCCCTGCCCACCTGCCGGCAATTTGCGCCGCCCTGGCCGCGATCATGGGCATCAGCCCGGAGCAGCTGGCCGCCGCCAGTACCGCCAACGCCTGTCAGTTGTTCAACTGGTAAAGGTGTCGGTGTGAGCCTTGGCAGCTTGCAGGATCAAGGTCAGGTGCTGGCGCCGCCGGGCAATGAGCATGACCGCGAAGTAGATCAACACGGCGATCAGCGAAAAATTCAGTTGCTCGATACCCGTCAGCATCCCCACCCACTCCATGACCAGGGCCACCAATAACGCCGTGGCGATCATCACCCGCAGGCTCGCGCGCAGCATCGCCAGCGAGTCGAGCGCCTTGAGTCGCCTTATCTGGGTCGGACAACTGAGGCGCAGAGATTTCTGACAGTGACTGCAGGCAAAGCTCTCATTGATGGCCATGGCGTTGAGCTCCCATGTCTTGAGTTCCAGGGTGAACTGGCAGTGGGCGCAACGCCCCTTGATACCCAGAAATGCAGCTGTCATGGCCATGTCCTTCAGAGTTTTGCACATCGATGGGCAGTCAGTAGAACGGTGAACGTCCTTTCATTGAAGACGACAATCCCGATCCTGCCGTAAAACAGGATCGGGACCACTCGTACAAGTAACCTGTACTACAGCCTCTTCATTGGCTCATACCCGAAACGCACCAATCAACTGCTTCAATTGCACTACCTGGGCCGACAAAGCGCGGCTGGCATCCTCAGTCTGGTGCGCGCCTTCGGCGGTGCGCTCACCGGCGTGATTGATCTCGACGATGTTCCGGTCGATGTCATGAGCGACGGCGGTCTGCTGCTCGACGGCAGCGGCAATTTGCTGGTTCTGATCGACGATCATGCCCACCGCGCCGAGGATGTTTTCCAAGGCTTTCTGGACTTTTTCCGACTGGCCGACCGTGCCACTGGCCATTTGATGACTGATGCCCATGGCTTTCACCGCCGCGCCTACGCCACCGTGCAGCTTGCCGATCATTTGCTCGATTTCTTCGGTCGACTGCTGAGTGCGCTTGGCCAGGGTCCGCACCTCATCGGCCACCACCGCAAAACCGCGACCCTGCTCACCGGCACGCGCCGCCTCGATGGCCGCATTGAGGGCGAGCAGATTGGTCTGCTCGGCAATGCTCTTGATCACCTCCAGCACGCGGCTGATGGACTGGCTGTCGCTGGCCAACTGATTGATCACCTGCACCGAGGCGTCGATTTCCTGGGCCAGTTGGGCGATGCTGCCTTGCTGGGATTCGACCAGCACACGCCCGCTGATGGTTTCATCGTTGACACTCTGAGCACTGCTCACCGCCGCTGCAGCACTGCGGGCGACCTCTTGCGCGGTGGCCGACATCTGGTTCATGGCCGTCGCCACTTGCTCGATTTGCGAGCGCTGGCCGGCCACCGCCTGGTTGCTCTGGGCCGATACGTTCTGCACTTGCCCGGCCTGGCGCTCGACCTCGTTGACGGTTTTACCCACCAGCTCGATCAGGTCATGAATCTTCGCCACGGTGCCATTGAACACATTGCCCAACTCACCCAGCTCATCGCGGCTGTGGGCGTTGAAGGTCACCGTCATGTCACCGCCAGCGACCTTGTCCATGACGCCCCCCAGGCGTTTGAGGGTGGTGCGGGTGGATGCGTAGAAACCGCCGTACAGGTAGAAAATCAGCACGAACACCACGGACAACGCCCCGACCTGCAGGACCATGTGCGTGCGGTTCTGCTCCAGGCGCTGCTGCAACTGCACGGAAAGATACTTCAAGGTCGCCTCATTGAGCTGATAAGTCTTTTCCATCAGCCCGGTCACTTGATCGTAGAAGCCCTGCCAGGGCGCATCGAGTGTATCGGCCATCACCACCTGCTCCTCAAACAGCTCACTGGCTTGTTTGAGCGTGGCGTGGCTGGCATTGGCCGCAGACTCGAGTGCCTGGCGTGAGGCGGTGCTGGCACCCAGCGCATCCTGAACCTTGAGCCCATACTCAGCCTGGAGCTTCTCAAGCTGCGCCAGCAGTTCATCGAACCGAGTCGACGACGCGGAATTGAGGAAGCCCTGGCCCAGGGAATAGGCACCCATTGCCCGCCCTTCACCGATGGTCTGGGTAATGCGCGGAGTGACGGCAGTCAGCAGTTCGCTCAACTGCCGGATATCACCTTGATTATCGCGACTGAGACCCGCCTGGCTGGCAATCAGTTGCCCGAAGATCTGCGCATTGCCGAGCAGCTTGCCGATCAACGCGCTTTTGCTTTGCAGAGAGGTTTCCGCCTGCTGCGCCTTGAACGCAGCGAGCATGTCGTCGCGCTTGCTCTCGAAGACGCGGACCTGCTCCAGGTCGCTGCTGATCGCCGTAAGGTTTTGCAGGCGATTGAGAATGGTCTGCTCAAGGGTGTAGATCGTGGTCTCGATCGCCCCGGCTTTGCCGGATTGCCCCAGGGTGGTGTTGATCTGCACCAGATTGTTCAGGGTTTCCAGGTCGTGGCGCAGGGCCAGGCCGCTCCCGAGCAGGTCCAGGCTGTGCAATTCAACCTGGGTGCCCCGGAACTCATGATAGGAATCGCGTACCAGGTAGAAGTTGGTCACCAGCATGGGCACCAGGAACAGCACACTGATCAGGCTGAACTTCATGCCGAAGCTCAAGCGATTCATCAGGGCCACGGCGGGATAGAGCAAACTCTTCAAAAGAAGTCCCCCTTTGCGTTTCTTATTTTTATGAGCAGGCAGCACAGAGCAAGCAGATAGCCACTACGGCGCGCTGCCTCTGTATAACTTAAATCGGCGGGAGGGTTTGTAACTTAAGGTTAACGGTCGGCGCGAGACGCCGAATGGGGCGTCTCGCTGACTTAAAGGGGGACTAAAAACGTTTCAGAGCAATACGGTCCACAGGGCAAAGCCGGCGTACCAGACAATAGCTGCGCGCAGCAGCAGCTCCCACAACTGATCCAGACTGTTGATGCCCTCCGGCCCCGCCACCGGCGCCGGTATCTCGCCGGCAACCTTGCCGGCCTTGTCGATCAATTGTGCGGCACTGATATTCCAGTTCAACAGTTCATGGAGCATGACCCGGCTGACCGCGACGAAGTTGCCAACCAGGGCAAAACTTGCCGCCAACAGCCGCACCGGCAACCAGTCGAAGGCATGCCGCAGTTGGGCTGCGCGCTCGGCGACCGCCGGATTGCGGCTGTGCTCGGCGGCGAGGGCCAGCAAGCGGTAGCTCAGCGCTGCCACCGGCCCGAGCAGGAAATACCAGAAAATCACCGCGAAAAAGCTCTGATAGGCCTGCCACAACAAATGGCTCTGCACCTGCTGCAGCAACTGCTCCCCACTGTCGGCGCAGATACCCAGGTCACGCTCGGCGACATGCGCCGCTGCTTGCAGGTCTTCACGGCGCCAGGCATCACGAAAGGGTCCCAGTTCGCCGAGCAGGTCGCCGCGACCCAGGCTGTAGATCACCACCAGTAAATGCACAGGCAAGGCCAGCAAGCCATAGGCCACTGGATCCAGCACCACCAGCAACAAGCCGAGCAAGGCCACCGGTATCAAAATCGTCAGCACCAGCACCAGCCACGGACGATTGGCCAGCCGGGGACTGCTCTCCAGCTTGCCCAGCTCACGCAGCCAACCACCGTCACGCTGCAGCCGATGGCGCAGCGCCGAGAATTTCTCGATCCATACGGCCAGCAACAACACCACAAAACTCATTGTGCTTCTCCTTGCTTCAGCGCGGCGCGATAACGCGTCCAGTCGAATGCCGGTCCCGGGTCAGTCTTGCGTCCAGGCGCGATATCGCTGTGGCCCTGGATACGTTCGGTGGTAATGGCACTGAACGCCGCCTGCAACTGCCGGGTCAGATCCGTCAGAGCCTGATACTGGGCGTCGCTGAACGGCAAATCATCAGTGCCCTCCAGCTCGATGCCCAGGGAAAAATCATTACACCCTTCACGCTCGTCAAACCGCGAAACGCCGGCATGCCAGGCGCGATCAAGACAAGAGACAAACTGCGTGATCGCGCCGTCACGTTCGATGAGAAAGTGTGCAGAAACGCGCAGGTCGGCGATCCCTGCAAAGTAGGGATGTTCGGTGACATCCAGGCGATTCTGGAAAAACTCCTGCACCTTGCCCGTGGCGAATTGCGCCGGGGGCAGGCTGATGTTGTGGATCACCAGCAGGGAGACTTCACCTGAGGGGCGGGCATTGAAGTTGGGCGACGGGCAATGATGCACACCATCAAACCAACCGCTCACGCGGTCCAACTGCATACGGGTTCCTTCGACAACGGCTTTGACAGCGTTCAGTATGCCGCGATCGCCCCCCCGGTTGCGATCACTTGCCCTATAATCGGGCCACTTTGTTTGTGGAGCACGTTATGCCGAATCTACGCCTCGCCGACCTGACCGCCGAAATCGAAGCCAACGTGCGCCGTGCGTTGCTGGAAGACATCGGCAGCGGCGACATCACCGCCCAGTTGATCCCCGCCGAGCGCCTGGCCAAGGCCACCATCATCACCCGTGACGCCGCAGTCATCTGCGGTACTGCCTGGGTCGACGCGGTGTTTCGCCAGCTCGATCCGCGGGTTGCCGTCCATTGGCAGGTGCGCGACGGTGAGCGAGTGAATCCCAATCAAGTGCTGTTTCACCTCGAAGGTCCGGCCCGCTCGCTACTGACGGGCGAGCGGTGCGCGCTGAACTTCATACAACTGCTCTCTGGTGTTGCTACCCGCGCGCAATACCTGGCCGACTTCGTCGCCGATACCCAGGTCAAACTGCTCGACACCCGCAAGACCCTGCCGGGACTGCGTCTGGCGCAAAAATACGCGGTGACCTGCGGCGGCTGCCACAACCACCGTATTGGCTTGTACGACGCGTTTCTGATCAAGGAAAACCACATCGCGGCTTGCGGCGGTATCGCCCAAGCCATCGCCGCCGCGCACAAGATCGCCCCAGGCAAGCCGGTGGAAGTGGAAGTGGAGAATCTGTCGGAGCTCAAGGAAGCCCTGGCGGCGGGTGCCGACATCATCATGCTTGATGAACTGAGCCTGGATGACATGCGCGAAGCCGTGCGCCTGAACGCGGGCAAGGCCAAGCTGGAAGCCAGCGGCGGTGTCAATGAAAGCACCTTGCGGCCGATTGCCGAGACCGGTGTGGACTACATCTCAATTGGCGCGATGACCAAGGATGTTAAAGCAGTCGATCTTTCGATGCGCCTGGCGATCTGAGAACAGCTACAAGCGGCAAGTTCGAAGCAGCTTTGCTGCTGACTTGCCGCTCGCAACTGCTTCTAAACTACAAGATTATTCATCTCGCAGTACTCATCCCACTCGACACCCAGCACTTCTGCCGCCTCCTTGTGCAATACAAGACGCTGCGCTTCGAATTCCTCTGGCGTCGAGGTGTACTTGAGGGTCAGCTCCCACGGCTGCAAGCCCTGAGCTTCGGCCTCATCCTCGAACGCCCACTGGATCTGGTCTTTCTGATCGTCAGGACTCAAGTCCTTGATCTCTTCAATCAAATCAGGCGTTTCCAGTGCGTACTGCTTGAGTGCTTTCTCGTGCCTGGCTTCTTGGGTCAATGTCTTGTCGGTCATGACGTTCTCGTTGATCTGGGGAATGGAAGATGGATGTGGATCATCAAGGATCTCTCTGACGCAAATAAACCGCGTGCTATCTGGCTTACCTGGCCTTCAGAACCATTCGGGATCATTTGAAAACAAGTGGTGCCTGGTGCCCGAGACAGGAATCGAACCTGCGACCTTCGCGTTACGAGTGCGCTGCTCTACCGGCTGAGCTACACGGGCGGTGGGCTAAACCTAGCACTGACCTTGAGGCCAGGCAACTTCCCCGAGGTGTGATTTTCCTGCAGGCAAAAAAATACCCCGCAGCTTTCGGTGCGGGGCATTTCTTACAAGGTTGTAGCGCTCAAACGTTGGGGGTGATTAAACGCCCGACGCCTTGGCTGCTGCTACGTCCTTGATGGACAGCTTGATACGACCGCGGTTGTCCACGTCCAGTACCAGCACTTCCACTTCCTGGCCTTCTTTCAGGATGTCGGTCACTTTCTCAACGCGAGCGTCGCTCAGCATCGAGATGTGAACCAGACCGTCCTTACCTGGCAGGATGTTGACGAACGCGCCGAAGTCGACGATGCGCTCAACCTTGCCGACGTAGATCTTGCCGATCTCGGCTTCAGCGGTGATGCCCAGTACGCGCTGACGTGCCGCTTCAGCCGCTTCCTTGGTTTCACCGAAAATCTTGATCGAACCGTCGTCTTCGATGTCGATCGAAGCCTTGGTTTCTTCACAGATCGCACGAATGGTCGCGCCGCCTTTACCGATAACATCACGGATTTTGTCGGTATCGATCTTCATCGCGATCATGGTCGGAGCGTTTTCCGACAGCTCGGTACGCGACTGGCCAATGATCTGGTTCATCTGGCCGAGGATGTTCAGGCGCGCTTCCAGGGCTTGGCCCAGAGCGATTTCCATGATCTCTTCGGTGATGCCCTTGATCTTGATGTCCATCTGCAGCGCGGTCACACCTTTCGAGGTACCGGCTACTTTGAAGTCCATGTCGCCCAGGTGGTCTTCGTCACCCAGGATGTCGGTCAGGACTGCGAATTTCTCGCCTTCTTTAACCAGACCCATGGCGATACCGGCAACCGGCGCCTTCATCGGCACACCGGCGTCCATCAGGGCCAGGGAAGCACCGCAAACGGAAGCCATCGAGCTGGAACCGTTGGATTCGGTGATTTCCGACACCACACGAATGGTGTACGGGAACACGTCAGCGGCAGGCAACATGGCCTGAACCGAACGACGGGCCAGACGGCCGTGACCGATTTCGCGACGACCAGCGCCACCCATGCGACCACACTCGCCCACCGAGAACGGAGGGAAGTTGTAGTGCAGCATGAACGGGTCTTTTTTCTCGCCTTCCAGGGTGTCCAGCAGTTGCGCGTCACGGGCGGTGCCCAGGGTTGCAACAACCAGTGCCTGGGTTTCGCCACGGGTGAACAGTGCCGAACCGTGGGTCTTTGGCAGAACGCCGACTTCGATGTTCAGCGGACGCACGGTGCGGGTGTCGCGACCGTCGATACGTGGCTTGCCGTTAACGATGTTTTCGCGAACGGTGCGGTATTCAATTTCACCGAAAGCCGCTTTGACTTCGCTGGAAGAAGGCTGGCCTTCTTCGCCGGACAGCTTGGCAACGACCTGGTCACGCAGCTCGCCCAGACGCGCATAGCGGTCGGCCTTGATGGTGATGGTGTAGGCCTGGGAGATCGCTTCGCCGAACTCGGCACGGATAGCGCCCAGCAGTTCGGTGGCTTCCGGTTGTGGAGCCCAGGTCCAGGTTGGCTTGGCCGCTTCGGCTGCCAGTTCCTTGACGGCGTTGATCACCACCTGGAACTCGTCGTGGGCGAACAGTACCGCGCCCAGCATCTGGTCTTCGGTCAGCTCTTTGGCTTCCGATTCAACCATCAGTACCGCTTCCGAGGTACCGGCAACGACCATGTCCAGGCTCGAAGCTTTCTGTTGCTCGTAAGTCGGGTTCAGCAGGTAGCCGGTGCTTTCGTGGAAGGCAACGCGGGCAGCGCCGATCGGGCCATCGAAAGGAATACCGGAGATAGCCAGGGCAGCCGAGGTACCGATCATCGCAGCGATGTCCGGATCGGTCTTCTTGCTGGTGGAAACGACGGTGCAGACAACCTGCACTTCGTTCATGAAGCCTTCCGGGAACAGCGGACGGATCGGACGGTCGATCAGTCGGGAAGTCAGGGTTTCTTTCTCGGAAGGACGGCCTTCACGCTTGAAGAAACCGCCAGGGATCTTGCCGGCGGCGTAGGTTTTTTCCTGGTAGTGAACAGACAGAGGGAAGAAGCCCTTGCCTGGATCGGCTTGCTTGGCGCCAACCACGGTCACCAATACGCTGACGTCGTCGTCAACGGTGACCAATACTGCGCCGGAGGCCTGACGGGCGATACGGCCAGTCTCGAGGGTAACGGTCGACTGACCGAACTGGAATTTTTTGATTACCGGGTTCACGGTGTCCTACCTTCTTTGTGGCTCTTGGGGGAACTGGTTTCTTGCGAAATTCTTGGGCAACCCCGGGAATCGGCCCGGCCTGTATTGTCCTGGTAAAACGTGTGTCCAGATAAAACTTGAGGCTGGGAGCCTGCCCTGCGCCCGTGGGAAACCCACTGACGCAAGACAGACAACCAACCTCTAGCGCAATCGCTGATTAGCGACGCAGACCCAGGCGAGCGATCAGAGCGCTGTAACGGCTCACGTCCTTGCCTTTCAGGTAGTCCAGCAGCTTACGACGCTGGTTTACCATGCGGATCAGACCACGACGGGAGTGGTGATCTTTACCGTTGGCCTTGAAGTGACCTTGCAGCTTGTTGATGTTGTGGGTCAGCAGTGCAACTTGCACTTCTGGAGAACCAGTGTCACCAACGGCTTGCTGGTAGTCAGCTACGATTTGAGCTTTTTCTTGAACGTCGAGAGCCATGAGGCAATCCTTTTATCAGGAAACTGTTTCAGAAAAACAGTTTCAACAGGCCAGGGACAAATCCCTGTATCTATAAATGAGTGTTGACCGTGCCTGTTAACAGCCACACTCGCCAGCCTGCTGTTACACAGACCGGTTTTCGGTCATTCCGACCGAATCAGTCGACGCGGCGCGATGCGCCCGTCTTCGCTCACTTCACCGATTCCGATGAAGCGACCATTGTGATCCTGTACGCGTACCATGCCAAATTTCGGCGCGTCCGGGGCACGTACCGGCTGGCCATTGAGCCAGTAGAACGAGCTTGCCTCGGAAAACTGCAGCAGAGGCCAATCCAGCAGGCCGCTGTCCGATGGCATCAGGAAGCGATCAACCGCTTCGTTGCCGCCTTCGGCATGTACCGCTTCCAACTCTTCCAGCGTGACCGTCTGGGCCAGGCTGAATGGACCGGCTTGGGTACGTCGCAGTTCTGCAACGTAGGCGCCACAACCGAGCTGCTCACCAATATCTTCCACCAGGGTACGGATATAGGTGCCTTTGCTGCAATCCACGGCAAAACGCGCAGTGTCGCCTTCAAAGGCCAGCAATTCCAAGCGCGCAATAGTAACAGATCGCGGTTCGCGCTCCACCACTTCACCTGCACGTGCAAGCTTGTACAACGGCTGGCCATCACGCTTGAGCGCCGAGTACATCGGCGGTATCTGACTGATTTGCCCACGAAAACCGGGCAAAACCGCTTCGATATCGGTGCGACCAACGGTCACCGGACGCTCCTGCAAAACCTCACCCTCGGCATCGGCCGTGGTGGTGGTCTTGCCCAATTGCGCGAGGGTTTCATAGCCCTTGTCGGAATCGAGCAGGTATTGCGAGAACTTGGTGGCCTCACCAAAGCACAACGGCAGAACGCCAGTCGCCAATGGATCGAGGCTGCCGGTGTGACCGGCCTTTTCAGCATTGAGCAGCCAGCGGACTTTCTGCAAGGCCGCATTGGAGGTGAACCCCAGCGGCTTGTCGAGCAGGATGATGCCGCTGACGTTACGACGGATACGCTTGACCTGAGCCACCGATTACTCCTTGGTGTCTTCGGCTTCTGCCGCAACCGAATGCTGGCTGTCTTCAGCCACAGCACGCTCGATCAATGCCGACAGGTGCGCGCCACGCACGACGCTTTCGTCGTAGTGGAAATGCAATTGCGGCACACTGCGCAGCTTCATTTCGCGCGCCAACTGCATGCGCAGGAAACCGGCGGCGGAGTTCAGCACCTTGATGCTCTGGCCGATTTCTTCTGCACCGTCCTGCCCCATCACAGTGATGAAGATCTTTGCGTGACCGACGTCACGGCTGACTTCAACAGCGGTAATGGTGACCAGGCCGACGCGCGGGTCTTTGACTTCGCGACGGATCAGTTGAGCGAGCTCACGCTGCATCTGATCGCCGATACGTTGGGTACGGCTGTATTCTTTTGCCATGTCTTGTTACCTGTTACTGCCTCACGGTGAAACCCGTGTGGTCTGAAAGCGGCAAACGCCCGGCCTGACAAATGCCAGACCGGGCGTTGCGTTTAGAGGCCGGGCGATGCGCCGTGCATTTGCATGCGGCTGCCCATCGCGGCTCTTGAAGTGCGCGAGTTAGAGGCTGCGAGCAACCTGAACCTTCTCGAAGACTTCGATCTTGTCACCGACTTTGACGTCGTTGTAGCTCTTCACGCCGATACCGCATTCCATGCCGGCACGTACTTCGGAAGCGTCATCCTTGAAGCGGCGCAGGGATTCCAGCTCGCCTTCGAAGATAACGATGTCGTCGCGCAGTACACGGATTGGACGGTTACGGTGAACAACACCTTCGATCACCATGCAACCGGCGATCGCGCCAAACTTCGGCGAACGGAACACGTCACGCACTTCGGCCACGCCCAGGATGTTCTCGCGAACGTCGCTGCCGAGCATACCGGTCAGGGCTTTCTTGACGTCTTCGATGATGTCGTAGATCACGTTGTAGTAACGCATATCCAGACCTTCCTGCTCGACGATCTTGCGTGCGCCAGCATCGGCACGCACGTTGAAGCCGAACAGTACCGCGTTGGAAGCCAGTGCCAGGTTGGCGTCGGACTCGGTGATACCACCGACACCGCCACCGACAACGCGCACTTGCACTTCGTCGTTGCCCAGGCCGTTCAGAGCGCCTTGCAGAGCTTCCAACGAACCACGGACGTCGGATTTGAGGACGATGTTAAGCGTCTTCTTCTCTTCCTGGCCCATGTTCTCGAAGATGTTTTCCAGCTTGCCGGCGTGAGCGCGAGCCAGTTTGACTTCGCGGAACTTGCCTTGACGGAACAGAGCCACTTCACGGGCTTTCTTCTCGTCGGCAACCACGCTCATCTCGTCGCCAGCGTCCGGGGTACCGTCCAGGCCGAGGATCTCGACCGGGATAGCCGGACCGGCTTCCTTGATTGGCTTGCCGTTCTCGTCGAGCATGGCACGCACGCGGCCGTAGTTCGAACCGACCAGCACCATGTCGCCCTGGCGCAGAGTACCGTCTTGAACCAGTACGGTTGCAACCGGACCACGGCCCTTGTCCAGGCGGGACTCAACCACAACGCCACGGCCAGGAGCCGACGGAGTTGCGGTCAGTTCCAGAACTTCGGCTTGCAGCAGAACGGCTTCGAGCAGTTCGTCGACGCCAGTACCCATCTTCGCCGAAACCGGTACGAATGGAGTGTCGCCGCCCCACTCTTCCGAGGTCACGCCGTGAACCGACAGTTCGCTACGGATGCGATCGAGGTCTGCACCCGGCTTGTCGATCTTGTTCACTGCAACCACCAGTGGCACACCAGCCGCTACTGCGTGCTGGACGGCTTCGATGGTCTGCGGCATTACGCCGTCGTCCGCCGCAACCACCAGGATCACGATGTCGGTCGCCTTGGCACCACGGGCACGCATTGCGGTAAACGCGGCGTGACCCGGGGTATCGAGGAACGTCACCATGCCACGGTCGGTTTCAACGTGGTATGCACCGATGTGCTGGGTAATGCCACCGGCTTCGCCAGCAGCAACCTTGGCACGACGGATGTAGTCGAGCAGGGAGGTTTTACCATGGTCAACGTGGCCCATTACGGTCACGACTGGTGCACGGGAAACCGCCTCACCTTCAAACTTCAGGGACTCAGCCAGGGAATCTTCCAGGGCGGTGTCGCTGACCAGGGTCACTTTGTGGCCCAGCTCCTCGGCAACCAGTTGGGCAGTTTCCTGATCCAGTACCTGGTTGATGGTCGCTGGAGTACCCAGTTTGAACATGAACTTGATGATTTCAGCAGCCTTGACCGACATCTGTTGAGCGAGGTCGCCAACAGTGATGGTTTCGCCGATCTTCACTTCACGCACGACAGGGCCGGTTGGGCTCTGGAAACCGTGAGCGTTGCGCTTCTTCAGCTTGGCCTTGCCGCGACCACCACGACGGAAGCCATCGCTTTCTTCGTCGGTAGTGCGTGGCGCAACACGTGGCGCTGGCGCTTTCTCTTTGACCGAAGCACGATGCGGAGCGTTTTTGCGCTCGCCATCGCCACCGCCGCTACGACGATTGTTATCGTCTGCGCGCGGTTTGTCCGGACGGCGCTGTTCGTCACGCTTGCGTGCGTCAGGAGCCGGTGCAGCAGCCACCGGTGCTTCACGCACTGGCTCGGCCACTGGCGCCGGAGCGGCAACAGCCGCCGCCGGAGCAGCTTGCGCAGCAGCAGGCTGGCGACGCGCTTCTTCTTCGGCGCGCAGCTTGGCTTCTTCTTCAGCCTTCTGACGAGCAGCATTTTCTACCGCGCGGCGTTCGTCCAGCTCACGCTTGCGCTCGGCTTCAATTTCTTCCGGGCTGCGCTGTACGAAGACTTTCTTCTTGCGAACTTCAACGCTGATGCTTTTGCTGCCAGCAACACGCAGGGTGCTGGTGGTTTTACGCTGCAACGTGATTTTGCGCGGTTCTTCCACTTTCGCCTTGTGGCTGCTTTTCAAGTGAGTCAGCAGGGACTGCTTCTCACTGTCGGTCACATGTTCATCGGCGGCGGTGTGCGGCAGACCTGCCTCACGCATCTGCTGCAGCAGGCGCTCTACCGGTGTTTTGACCTCAAAGGCCAGTTGTTTCACCGTGACTTGCGTCATGCACTTCTCTCCTCAGGCCGCGCCTATTACTCGAACCAATGGGCTCGGGCGGCCATGATCAACTTGCCGGCACGATCATCGTCAATGCCGTCGATGTCGAGCAGGTCGTCAATAGACTGCTCGGCCAGGTCTTCGCGGGTAACTACGCCGCGCACCGCCAGTTCCATCGCCAAATCCTTGTCCATACCCTCAAGCGAGAGCAGGTCTTCGGCCGGATGGGCGTCTGCCAGCTTTTCCTCAGTAGCGATGGCTTTAGTCAACAAGCGATCCTTGGCACGAGCGCGAAGCTCGTTGACGGTTTCTTCGTCAAAGCCATCGATGTTGAGCATTTCTTCCAACGGTACGTAGGCAATCTCTTCCAGGCTGGTGAAGCCTTCATCAACCAGCACCTGGGCCAGATCTTCGTCGACTTCCAGCTCGTCGATGAAGTTGCGCAGGATGTCGCCGGTTTCTGCTTGCTGCTTGGCCTGGATGTCCGATTCGGTCATCACGTTCAGGGTCCAGCCAGTCAACTGGCTCGCCAGACGCACGTTCTGACCACCACGACCGATGGCCTGAGCCAGATTGTCTGCGCCAACGGCGATGTCCATGGCATGGGCATCTTCGTCAACGATAATTGCCGCAACCTCGGCCGGGGACATGGCGTTGATCACGAACTGCGCCGGGTTATCGTCCCAAAGAACGATATCCACACGCTCACCGCCCAACTCACCGGATACCGCCTGAACGCGCGAACCGCGCATACCAATGCAGGCACCTTGCGGGTCGATGCGCTTGTCCTTGGAGCGGACGGCGATCTTGGCACGCGAACCCGGATCGCGGGACGCAGCCATTACTTCGATCAGGCCTTCGGCAATTTCCGGCACTTCGATGCGGAACAGCTCGATCAGCATTTCCGGTGCGGTACGCGACAGGATCAACTGCGGGCCGCGGTTCTCGGTGCGGATTTCCTTGAGCAGCGCACGCAAACGCACGCCAACTCGGAAAGTTTCGCGAGAAATGATGTCTTCACGAGCCAGCAACGCCTCGGCGTTGTTACCCAGATCGACGATCACGTTATCGCGGGTGACCTTTTTTACAGTGCCGGAGATGATTTCCCCCAGGCGCTCGCGGTAAGCGTCAACCACCTGGGCACGCTCAGCCTCGCGAACTTTCTGCACGATGACTTGCTTGGCAGTCTGTGCAGCGATACGACCGAACTCGATCGATTCGATTTTTTCCTCGACGACATCACCGACCTTGGCGCCAGGGTGCGTCTCGGCAACCTTGCTTGGCCAGGTTTCAATGGCAGGATCGTCAAGATCGTCTTCCTCGACCACCGTCCAGCGACGGAATGTCTCGTAAGCACCGGTGTGGCGATTGATTTCCACACGCAGATCGACTTCGTCCTCGAAACGCTTCTTCGTAGCAGTGGCCAGAGCCAGCTCGAGCGCTTCAAAAATCACGTTTGCCGGTACACCCTTTTCGTTGGATACCGACTCAACAACCAGCAGTACTTCTTTGCTCATCGTACGCCTCGCCTTTCGCAAGCCATTGGATCCGCGGGATCCGCAGTTTCTGGCACGTCTCAGTCAAAACTGGGAATAATGTTGGCCTTGTCGATCATCTCGATCGGCAACAGGAACTCATGGTCATCTACCTGCACCACGACGTCCTGCTCTTCTACAGCGCGCAGAAGGCCCTGAAAGTTGCGTCGACCTTCAAAAGGCGAGCGCAGCTTGATCTTCACTTGTTCACCGGCAAATTTTGCAAACTGCTCAAGAGTGAACAGCGGGCGTTCCATGCCAGGCGAGGAAACTTCAAGGGTGTATTCAACGGAGATTGGATCTTCTACGTCCAGGACGCCGCTGATCTGACGGCTGACAATGGCGCAATCGTCCACCAGCACTCCGCCTTCTTTATCGATATAAACGCGCAACATCGAGTGACGACCCTGAGCCGAAAACTCGATACCCCAGCATTCATAGCCTAGGGCCACGACCACCGGGGCCAGCAAGGCCTGCAACTCTTCTAGCTTGCTCGACACCTGAACCCCCTAGTGCATGTATGTGCATGCCATGAAAATAAAAAAATGGGCGTAATGCCCATCCTTGAAACGCCGCCGAATAGCGGCGTTGAAAGTGTCCAGCTAACAAAAAGCCCCTTAAAAGGGGCTCCTGAAACTGGTTGCGGGGGCCGGATTTGAACCGACGACCTTCGGGTTATGAGCCCGACGAGCTACCAGACTGCTCCACCCCGCGACAAAGCTGGGGCGGAAGTATACGACCGATCCCCTACAGGGTCAATGTAACCTTCCACCTGCAAGAAAGCCCGCAACAGCGGGCTCTCCTGACTAATTGGTACCGAGAAGGGGACTCGAACCCCTACACCCTATGGGCACAACCACCTCAAGGTTGCGTGTCTACCAATTCCACCACCTCGGCAATACTACGTTTGAAACCCTTCTTACTTTTGCTCTTGAGCTGGAGGTACGTCAGTCGCATTAGTTGCCGACTTTTGCTCTTCAAGCACCGGTACATCATCAGAAGCCGGTTTTTGCACTGGAACTTCCAGAACCGCTGGGTTTGGCAAACCTACTTGAGTCAGCTGGTGAGCTTTCTCTTTAGCAAAGTAACCTAACCCTAAGCTGGTTATGAAAAAACCTGCGGCAAGTATAGCAGTAAACTTACTAAGAAAGGTAGAGGAACCTTGGCTTCCGAACACAGTATTTGAAGCACCTGCTCCGAAAGACGCGCCAGCGTCCGCACCCTTACCCTGCTGCAGCAATACCAGAGCTACTACGCCCAATGCACCCAGCAGATGAAAAACGACTACGACTGTTTCCAGCATTTTCTCAGTTTCCCGCGGCGCGACAAATCGCACCGAACTCATCTGCATTCAGGGAAGCCCCACCAATGAGCCCCCCATCGATATCCGGCATGCCGAACAGTTCGACCGCATTGGCCGCCTTCACGCTGCCGCCGTATAGAAGTCGCACACCTTGTGCCACTTCAGAATTCTCTGCCGCCAACTGCGCGCGAATGGCTGCATGCACATCCTGCGCTTGTTGCGGTGAAGCAGTCAGCCCGGTACCAATGGCCCAGACCGGCTCGTAAGCAATTACTGCGCTTGCAAACACACCAACACCCAACTCGTCGATGATGCTGCCCAACTGCTGCGAGACAACCTCAAGGGTCTTGCCGGCTTCGCGCTGCTCCAGGGTTTCCCCTATGCACAACACCGGAATCAAACCACTTGCCTGTGCCGCTGCAAACTTGCGAATCAGCACTTCGTCCTGCTCGCCCATTATCTGGCGGCGCTCGGAGTGCCCAACAAGCACCAGGGAGCAACCTGCATCCACCAACTGAGTTGGCGAGACCTCACCGGTCAGTGCGCCTTGTCCGGATTCCACCGCAGAATTCTGCGCGCCGATTGAAATCGACTTGCCTTTCAGGCCATCAACCACTTGGCTGATATGCAACAAAGGCGGGAATACCGCTACATCAACACCGCTCGGCAAGGCCAAGTCACTTAGGCCGTCGATCAGCTCAGCGACGCTGGCGCGGGTACCGTGCATCTTCCAGTTACCAGCTACCATAGGGCGACGCATGCTGTACCTCGTCGGTCAAAGTGGGCGCAGATGTTACCCAACCACATCAGCGCTGGCAAGCCGAAATCAGACAGAAACTTCAGCAACCAGTTTTGCCAGCTCTTCGGCGTAGCCACGAACGACAGTTTCGTCCTCGCCTTCGACCATTACTCGCACCAACGGCTCTGTTCCGGACTTGCGCAACAACACCCGACCACGCCCTGCCATCGCGGCGGTAACACGCTCGCAGGCTTCCTTGACGGACGCATGCTCCACGGGATTGACGCCGCCCGCGAAACGCACATTGATCAGGACTTGAGGGCACTTGCGCAATGCCTGACGCGCCTGAGCCAGTCCCTGATCGTGATCTTTCAAGGCCATCAACACTTGCAGCGCGGCAATGATCGCATCACCGGTGGTGGTGTGATTGAAGCAAACGATATGCCCCGAATTTTCGCCACCGACCTTCCAGTCACGCTCCAGCAACTCGGCAATCACGTAGCGATCGCCCACGTTGGCTCGCACAAAAGGAATTTTCAGCTCTTCGAGCGCCAGTTCCAGGCCCAGGTTGCTCATCAGGGTACCCACTACGCCGCCCTGCAAACGGCCACGTTCGTGCAAATCACGAGCGATGATGAACAGCAACTCGTCACCATCGACAATCGCGCCGGTGTGATCAACCATCAAAACCCGATCACCATCGCCATCGAAGGCGATACCCAGATCGGCCTGCTCAGCCAAAACGGCGGCTTGCAGTTGCCCCATGTGGGTCGAACCACAATTGTCATTGATGTTCAGGCCATTGGGCTGCGCAGAAAGCACGACAACGTCGGCACCGAGCTCGCGAAAGACGCTGGGGGCGACCTTGTAGACGGCGCCATGGGCGCAGTCGATAACGATTTTCAAACCGGCAAAGCTGGTGCCGGTGGGCACGCTGCTCTTACAGAATTCGATGTAGCGACCCGACGCATCGTTGATCCGCGATACCTTGCCGATCTTGCTCGACTCAACCACCGTCATCGGCGTATCCAACAGCTCTTCGATCATCAACTCGATCTCGTCCGGCAGCTTGGTGCCCTGGCCGGAAAAGAACTTGATGCCATTGTCGTCATGGGGATTATGCGAAGCACTAATAACAATGCCCGCCTCCGCATGAAAGGTACGCGTCAAATAGGCGATGGCGGGTGTAGGCATCGGCCCCAGCAACATCACATCTGCGCCTGCGGACGTCAGACCCGCTTCCAGTGCCGACTCAAACATGTAGCCGGAGATACGCGTGTCCTTGCCGACCAGCACCTTGCAGGCACCCATCTTGCGAAACGCCATGCCAGCAGCCCAGCCGAGCTTGAGCATGAAGTCAGGAGTGATTGGGTATGTACCGACCCGACCGCGAATGCCGTCGGTGCCAAAATATTTCTTAGTCATAAGTGCTCCATCATTCTTATTCGGCTGATTCTACTGCTGCGATCATCCGTACCACGTCCACTGTTTCGGCCACGTCATGCACCCGCAAAATGCGCGCACCCTTGGTCAACGCCAGCGCGGCGAGTGCCAGGCCGCCATGCAACCGCTCGCCAACAGGGCGATTGAGCGCATGGCCGATCATGCTTTTGCGCGATACCCCGACCAGCAGCGGACGACCAAGCTGATGCAGGTCTTCCATATGCTTGAACAGGCTCAAGTTGTGTTGCAGGGTTTTCGCGAAGCCAAACCCCGGATCGAGGATTATCCGCTCCGCAGGAATACCCACGACAGCACACTGCGCAACGCGCTCAGCGAGAAACTCGCCAACCTCGCGCGTTACATCAGCATAGTGGGGATTGTCCTGCATATCTCCCGGCTCGCCGAGCATGTGCATCAGGCACACCGGCAGGCCAGTGGCCGCTGCAGCATCCAGCGCGCCGTCGCGGCGCAGGGAGCGCACGTCATTGATCAAACCCGCACCGAGCCGCGCCGTTTCGCGCATGACCGCCGGAGTGGAGGTATCGACCGAAATAATCACATCAAGTTCACGATGGATCCGCTCGACGATGGGCGCAACGCGCTCCAGCTCCTCCAGCGGCGAGACCGCGCGAGCACCTGGCCGGGTCGACTCGCCCCCCACATCAATCAGGGTAGCGCCAGCAGACACCATCGCCTCGGCGTGCTTCAAAGCTGCATCGAGCTGACTGAAACGACCACCATCGGAGAAGGAATCGGGAGTGACATTGAGAATACCCATGACATGTGCATGGGCCAAATCAAGAACCCGGTTGCCGCAAGGCAACCGGGTCGAGGACTGAACAGAGTTCATTTCAAGCCTTAAACGTCGGCAGCCGGGCCACCGATAGGGGTTTGCGGACGTTCATCCTGTACCACTGGCGGAGTACCGGAAGTACCCGTGCCGCCCGACCAGTCACGCGGCTCGCGTGGCGGACGACCTGCCATGATGTCTTCGATTTGCTCGGCATCGATGGTTTCGTATTTCATCAGCGCATCAGCCATTGCATCCAGCTTGTCGCGATTATCCGTCAGGATCTGCTTGGCCGTGCCATAGCACTGGTCAATGATGCTGCGCACTTCGGAGTCGATCAGCTTGGCCGTTTCGCCGGAGAAGCTGGCGTGTTGACCGCCGCCGCCACGACCCAGGAACACCTCGCCTTCCTCCTCGGCGTACATCAGCGGTCCGAGTTTTTCCGAAAGACCCCACTTGGTCACCATATTCCGCGCAATCTGGCTGGCGCGCATGATGTCGTTCGAAGCACCGGTAGTGACGCCATCGAAGCCCAGGGTCATCTCTTCGGCAATTCGGCCGCCGTACAGCGAGCAGATCTGGCTGATCAGTGCACGCTTGGAAAGGCTGTAGCGATCTTCCTCAGGCAGGAACATCGTCACACCCAGCGCACGGCCACGCGGAATGATCGACACCTTGTAGACCGGGTCGTGCTCAGGCACCACTCGACCAACGATCGCGTGACCCGCTTCGTGATAGGCAGTGTTCTGTTTTTCTTTCTCGGACATGACCATGGATTTGCGCTCGGCGCCCATCATGATCTTGTCCTTGGCCAGTTCGAATTCCTTCATCTCGACAATGCGCTTGCCGGCACGGGCAGCGAACAGCGACGCTTCGTTGACCAGGTTGGCCAGGTCGGCACCGGAGAAACCAGGCGTACCACGAGCGATCACGGCCGGAGCCACGTCGTCACCCATTGGCACTTTGCGCATGTGAACCTTGAGGATTTGTTCGCGACCACGAATATCCGGCAGGCCTACGACCACCTGACGGTCGAAACGACCAGGACGCAGCAGCGCAGGGTCCAGAACGTCCGGACGGTTGGTCGCGGCGATGACGATGATGCCGTCATTCATTTCGAAACCATCCATCTCTACCAGCAACTGGTTGAGGGTCTGTTCACGCTCGTCGTGACCACCGCCCATGCCAGCACCACGGTGACGACCGACGGCATCGATCTCATCGATGAAGATGATGCAAGGAGCGTGTTTTTTCGCCTGCTCGAACATGTCACGAACACGGCTGGCACCGACACCGACGAACATTTCGACGAAGTCGGAACCGGAGATGGTGAAGAAAGGCACTTTGGCCTCGCCGGCAATCGCCTTGGCCAACAGGGTTTTACCAGTACCTGGCGGGCCGACCATAAGCACACCACGAGGAATGCGACCACCCAGGCGCTGGAACTTGCCCGGATCGCGCAGGAACTCGACCAGTTCACCGACTTCTTCCTTGGCTTCGTCGCAACCAGCAACGTCAGCCAAGGTGGTTTTCACCTGATCTTCGGAAAGCAGGCGTGCCTTGCTCTTGCCAAAGCTCATCGGCCCGCCCTTGCCCCCTGCGCCGCCCTGCATCTGGCGCATGAAGAACATGAACACGGCGATGATCACCAGGATCGGGAAACTGGCTACCAGCAATTGAGTCCAGATGCTTTGCTGCTCAGGTTGCTTGCCTTCGACGACAACGTGGTTATCCACGAGATCACCGATCAGGCCGTTGTCCTGGATCGCCGGACGAATGGTCTTGAAGCTGTCGCCATCCGTGCGCTTGCCTGTAATGACGTAGCCATCAACCGCTACGCGCTCGACCTTGCCATCCTTGACTTGCTGGATGAAGTCGGAGTAGTTGAGGGTCTGCGGCTCGTTAGGGCTGGAGAAGTTGTTCATCACTGTCACGAGGACAGCTGCGATGATCAACCACAGGATAAGATTCTTTGCCATATCGTTCAATTAACTACCCTCTGAAGCAAGCTCCGCAACTGGCGCGCGCTTCGCATGATATTCACCGGCCTAACTTACTACATTACGTACAGCTCTGGCAGGCGCCGTCTGTAACCCTTTGTGAAACTCTTCCTACACAATATTCGCTTATGCACACGAGGCGAAATACGAAAATCCTATCGCCCCGCCAAAAAAACTCGCTTTACTCGCCTGCGCCGCGAAAGCCCCAGGCCAGCATGTATTGCTCACGGGAACTGCCACGGGAAGAGTCCGGCTTGATCATTTGGATCTTGTCGAACTTCTTGCGGGCGTCCTTCAGGTAAACGTCGAACCCCTCACCCTGAAAAATCTTGATCACAAAATTGCCGCCCGGCTTGAGGATCCGCTCCGCCAGATCAAGCGCCAGCTCACAAAGAAACATGGCTTTGGGCATATCCACTTCAGGCGTACCACTCATATTGGGGGCCATATCGGAAATCACAAGGTCCACTTGCGAATTACCGACGGCTTCCAGGATGCGCGCGAGTACTGCGTCCTCGGTGAAGTCCCCCTGGATGAAGGTGACGTCCGGGATGCTGTCCATTTCCAGGATGTCCGAAGCGATCAAACGGCCCTGACCGCCGATCAGCCGACTGGTGACCTGCGACCAGCCACCAGGAGCAGCACCCAGGTCGACAACACTCATCCCCGGACGGATCAGTTTGTATTTCTCCTGGACTTCAAGAAGCTTGTAGCTCGCACGCGAGCGGTAACCATCCTTCTGTGCCTGCTTCACATAGGGATCATTGACATGTCTTTTCAGCCAACCAAGGCTGGTCTTGGAACGCGCCACTGGGCACCTCGATGATTAGGGTCGTGATTAGTTGGGCGGATCAACGAGCCCTCGGGTAAAATGGCCGCCATTTTACAGAATCCAGACGAAAGGGTCAGATTATGCCGCTCACTCCAGAGCAGAAGAAACAGTACAAATCCATTGGCCACCATCTGAAACCAGTTCTGATTGTGGCAGACAACGGTTTGACTGAAGGTGTATTAGCCGAACTTGAACGCGCCTTGGCGGATCACGAGCTGATCAAAATCAAGCTCAACATCCTCGACCGCGAATCGCGCCTGGCCACCATTGCAGAACTGTGCAAGGTCGGCAAAGCGGACCTGGTCCAAGTCATCGGCAAGATGGCGCTGATTTATCGCAAGAACTTCAGCGTAAACAAGCAACTGTCGAACGTCCACCGCTTCAAGTAATGAAACGGGTCAAGGGTGTGCTTCGCGCACCCTGCCACCCCATCCCGGGACCGGCTGCAATACCAGCAGCAAACCGGAAAAACCCAGCACCAGATAGCTGAACAGTGCCCACTGCTGCGCCTCGGGCCACTGGATACGCACCACGAAATACATCGTGCTTGCGTACAGCGCCATCAACAGCAGTTGCCCGCGAATATCGCGCCATAGACTGACAAGGCCCTTGGCCTGAACCAGCACCAAGACCTGAGAAATCACGCACGCCGCTGAAAATCCAACCAGCAGCGCACTCAGCATGCTTGAGATTTCGTCGATCAGCAGCGGCGCCAGGCCAATTCGACCCAGCACCGGCAGCAGACCGATATGCAACAGCCACAGGCCACCGACCCACAACATCTGGGCCAGTTGCCAAAGCATCGCGCCCGCACGAAGCGAGCGCCAGCCTTCAGATATGGCGGACTTCAACAATCTCGTACTCGATAACGCCACTTGGCGTTTTCACCGCAACCACATCACCCTCTTCCTTGCCGATCAAAGCACGGGCCAGGGGGGAGCCGACGGAAATCTTGCCGAGTTTGAAGTCAGCTTCATCCTCACCCACGATGTGGTAAGTGACGCTTTCATCAGTCTCGACGTTGGCGATTTCGACGGTGGTGCCGAAGATCACTTTGCCGGTGTGAGGAATGGTCGTGACGTCGATAATGACCTGATTCTGAATCCGGCCTTCAATGTCACGAATCCGCGCCTCGACCATACCCTGCTGCTCGCGAGCAGCGTGGTATTCGGCGTTTTCCTTCAAGTCGCCCAACTCGCGGGCCGTTCCGATGTCCTGGCTCAGCTTCGGACGAACGACCTTGGTCAGATGGGCGTGCTCCTCTTCCAGGGCTTTGGCGCCCTGGACGGTCATTGGGTATTTGATCATGCCTTCAATCCTGCATGCAGATCCTGCAAGCGACGCACGGTCTTCTCGGGACCGAACTTCAGTGCTTCGCAGATCGCTTCGCCAGCAGCAATGGTGGTGGTGCAGTAGATCTTATGCTGCAAGGCGTTGCGACGAATGGAATAGGAGTCAGCGATCGACTGACGGCCTTCGGTGGTGTTGATGATCAGGGTGACTTCGTCATTCTTGATCATGTCGACCACGTGCGGACGACCTTCGGTCACCTTGTTTACACGACGGACTTTCAGGCCGGCAGCTTCGATCAGCTTGGCAGTACCCGCGGTCGCAACCACTTCGAAGCCGAGGCTGATCAGGTCACGCGCAACACCGGCAACCAGCGGCTTGTCATCATCGCGAACGCTGATAAACGCAGTACCGCCGGTCGGCAGCACTTCGCTGGCGCCCATCTGGGCCTTGGCGAATGCTTCACCGAAGGTGTCGCCCACGCCCATCACTTCACCGGTCGACTTCATCTCTGGGCCGAGGATCGGGTCAACGCCAGGGAATTTGGCGAACGGGAACACCGCCTCTTTCACGCTGTAGAAGTTCGGGATGATTTCCTTGGTGAAGCCGATTTCCTTCAAGGTCTTACCGGCCATGACGCGAGCCGCGATCATTGCCAGGGAAACACCGATGCACTTGGACACGAACGGCACAGTACGGGAAGCGCGCGGATTGACTTCGATGACGTAGATGTCGTCGCCTTGCAGCGCCAACTGCACGTTCATCAGGCCGATCACACCCAGTTCCAGGGCCATTTTCTTGACCTGTTCGCGCATCTCGTCCTGGATGTGTGCAGGCAGCGAGTATGGCGGCAGCGAGCATGCGGAGTCACCGGAGTGAACACCGGCCTGCTCGATGTGCTGCATGATCGCGCCGATCACAACATCTTTGCCGTCGCAGACCGCATCGACGTCCATTTCGATGGCGCAGTTGAGGAAGTGGTCCAGCAGCACCGGGCTGTCGTTGGACACTTGCACTGCTTCACGCAGATAGCGCTTGAGCTCTTCCTCTTCGTAAACGATTTCCATCGCACGGCCGCCCAGTACATAGGACGGACGGACCACCAGCGGGTAACCGATCTTGCTGGCGGCACGAATCGCTTCGTCTTCGCTGCGCACGGTGGCATTTGGCGGCTGACGCAAGTTCAGGCGCTGAACCATCTGCTGGAAGCGCTCACGGTCTTCGGCACGGTCGATCGCGTCAGGGCTGGTACCGATGATCGGCACGCCAGCGGCTTCCAGGGCACGCGCCAGTTTCAGCGGGGTCTGGCCGCCGTACTGGACGATCACGCCTTTCGGCTTCTCGACGCGGACGATTTCCAGCACGTCTTCCAGGGTCACTGGTTCGAAGTACAGGCGATCGGAGGTGTCGTAGTCGGTGGAGACGGTTTCCGGGTTGCAGTTGACCATGATGGTCTCGTAACCGTCATCGCGCAGCGCCAGTGCCGCGTGCACGCAGCAGTAGTCGAACTCGATACCCTGGCCGATACGGTTAGGACCGCCACCCAGGATCATGATCTTGTCGCGACCCGACGGCGCTGCTTCGCACTCTTCCTCGTAGGTCGAGTACAGGTAGGCGGTGTCGGTGGCGAACTCGGCCGCGCAGGTGTCGACGCGCTTGTAGACCGGGAAGATTTCCAGCTTGTGACGGTGAGCACGCAGGCTCTTCTCGGTTACACCCAGCAACTTGGCCAGACGCATGTCGGAGAAGCCTTTGCGCTTGAGACGGAACATCAGGTCGCGATCGATGGCCGACAGACCCAGGGTCTTGACCTTCTCTTCTTCCTTGATCAGGTCTTCGATCTGCACCAGGAACCAAGGGTCGATCATGTTCATGCCGAAGATCTGCTCGACCGTCATGCCGGCACGGAAGGCATCCGCCACGTACCAGATACGCTCGGCGCCCGGCACGGTCAGTTCGCGCTTGAGCACGCTCATGCTTTCCGGGTTTTTCAGATCGAGCTTCTCATCCAGGCCGCAAACACCCACTTCCAGGCCACGCAGGGCTTTCTGCAGGGATTCCTGGAAGGTCCGGCCGATGGCCATGACTTCGCCCACCGACTTCATCTGGGTGGTCAGGCGCGCGTCAGCCTTGGCGAATTTCTCGAAGGCGAAACGTGGCAGCTTGGTCACGACGTAGTCGATCGACGGCTCGAAGGACGCCGGGGTCTTGCCGCCGGTGATGTCGTTCGACAGCTCATCAAGGGTATAACCCACGGCCAGCTTGGCCGCGACCTTGGCGATCGGGAAGCCGGTGGCTTTCGAAGCCAGGGCCGAGGAACGCGATACACGCGGGTTCATCTCGATCACGACCATGCGGCCGGTGTCCGGGCAGATACCGAACTGCACGTTGGAACCGCCAGTCTCAACGCCGATCTCGCGCAATACCGCCAACGAGGCGTTACGCAGGATCTGGTATTCCTTGTCGGTCAGGGTCTGTGCCGGAGCCACGGTGATCGAGTCACCGGTGTGCACGCCCATCGGGTCGAAGTTTTCGATCGAGCAGACGATGATGCAGTTGTCCTTTTTGTCGCGGACAACTTCCATCTCATATTCTTTCCAGCCGATCAGCGATTCGTCGATCAGCAGCTCTTTGGTCGGCGACAGGTCGAGGCCGCGGGAGCAGATTTCTTCGAATTCTTCACGGTTGTAGGCGATACCACCACCGGTGCCGCCCATGGTGAAGGACGGACGGATGATGCACGGGAAGCCCAGGGTCTCGAGGACCGCATTGGCTTCTTCCATGCTGTGGGCGATACCGGAACGCGGGCACGCCAGGCCGATGGATTTCATCGCCTTGTCGAAACGCGAACGGTCTTCAGCCTTGTCGATGGTGTCGGCATTGGCACCGATCATCTCTACGCCGAACTTCTCCAGGACGCCTTCGCGCTCCAGGTCCAGGGCGCAGTTCAGAGCGGTCTGACCACCCATGGTCGGCAGCAGTGCGTCCGGACGCTCTTTCTCGATGATCTTGGCAACGGTCTGCCATTTGATCGGTTCGATGTAGGTGGCGTCGGCCATGGCCGGGTCGGTCATGATGGTGGCCGGGTTGGAGTTCACCAGGATGACGCGGTAACCCTCTTCGCGCAGGGCTTTGCAAGCCTGGGCGCCGGAGTAGTCGAATTCGCAGGCCTGGCCGATCACGATCGGGCCAGCGCCGAGAATCAGGATGCTTTTAATGTCTGTACGTTTTGGCATGGGTTTGTCACTCAAATCCGCAGGTCAGTCGGCAAGCCGTCTTGTTCAATCTTTGACTTGAGGGGGCCGCCGTTGTCGGGACCGCCCTCAAGCTTCATTCCATCAAGGCCAGCGATCAGCGTCGCTTGGCCATCTCGTTGATGAAGCGATCGAACAGCGGCGCCACGTCGTTCGGGCCAGGGCTGGCTTCAGGGTGACCCTGGAAGCTGAAGGCGCTCTTGTCGGTACGCTCGATACCTTGCAGGGTGCCGTCGAACAGCGATTTGTGGATCGCTCGCACGTTGGCCGGCAGGGTTTCTTCATCCACAGCGAAACCGTGGTTCTGGCTGGTGATCATCACCACACCGGAATCCAGGTCCTGCACCGGGTGGTTGGCACCGTGGTGGCCGTGGCCCATTTTCAGGGTCTTGGCGCCAGACGCCAGGGCCAGCAATTGGTGACCCAGGCAGATGCCGAATACCGGAATCTCGGTCTCGAGCACTTCCTTGATCGCCTGGATCGCGTAGTCGCAAGGCTCAGGGTCACCCGGGCCGTTGGACAGGAACACGCCATCCGGATTAAGGGCCAGCACGTCGGCAGCAGGGGTTTGCGCCGGCACCACAGTCACGCGGCAACCGCGCTCGACCAGCATGCGCAGGATGTTGACCTTGACGCCGTAGTCGTAGGCCACGACGTGGTACGGCAGTTCGCTGGCATCGATGGTCGCGTGGCTGTCGGTCTTCAGATCCCAGACAGTCGAGCGCCATTCGTATTGCTCTTTGGTGCTGACGACTTTCGCCAGGTCCATGCCCTTCAAGCCAGGGAAGCCACGGGCCGCTGCAATCGCCGCTTCTTCGGAAATGTTGTCACCGGCCATGATGCAGCCGTTCTGCGCGCCTTTCTCACGCAGGATGCGCGTCAGACGGCGGGTGTCGATACCGGCGATAGCCACCACGTTGTTGGCTTTCAGGTAGTCGGACAGGGACATCGTGTTACGCCAGTTGCTCGCAACCAGTGGCAAGTCACGAATGACCAGGCCGGCAGACCATACACGGTTGGACTCGGCGTCTTCCGGCGTGGTGCCGGTGTTGCCGATGTGCGGGTAAGTCAGGGTAACGATTTGCTGGGCGTAGGAAGGATCGGTAAGGATTTCCTGATAGCCGGTCATGGCGGTGTTGAACACCACCTCTCCAACGGTCTGGCCGTCGGCTCCAATGGCTTCGCCACGAAAAATGCTGCCATCAGCAAGGGCGAGTATGGCTGGCTTAGTCAAGAAGACCTCCCGTAAATAAAGCCTGAAGGGGCGATCGCAGGTTGTAAAAAAGCGGAGTGACGTATGGACACGTCACCCCGCTTTTTTCACTGAATTATTCTGCGCGCTTTTAGTGGACACACTAAAGCTGTAGCTTACAGAAAAAGGGCTTTTCGGTCTACCGCCAATGAGCCTGAAAGGCCTGAGAATGCGACAGGTCGTCGCTTGGCGAAGTAAAACCGGGCCCGAACCTGCAGTTCAAGCCCGATTTCGGGCGCATCTTAACGCAATTCGAGCACGTCTTGCATGTCATACAGGCCTGGTTCGCGCGCATCCAGCCACAGGGCTGCACGCACTGCACCCTTGGCGAAGGTCATGCGACTCGACGCTTTGTGCGTCACTTCCAGGCGCTCGCCCTCACAGGCGAACAGCACCGTATGATCGCCCACCACATCACCACCGCGAACCGTGGCAAAGCCGATGGTTTGGCGATCACGTGCGCCGGTGTGCCCTTCGCGACCATAGACCGCGACCTCTTGCAGATCACGACCCAGGGCATCGGCAATCACCTCACCCATGCGCAACGCGGTACCCGACGGCGCATCGATCTTGTGCCGGTGATGAGCCTCGATGATTTCCACATCAGCCTCATCCCCCAGAACCCGCGCCGCCATGTCGAGCAGCTTCAGCGACAGGTTGACACCGACACTGAAGTTGGCCGCGAAGACGATCGGGATGTCCTTGCCAGCCTCTGCCAGCAACTGCTTCTGCGCCACGTCCAGCCCAGTAGTGCCGATGACCATGGCCTTGCCCGCCTTGCGGCAGAACGCGAGGTTTTTCAGCATGACTTCCGGCAAGGTAAAATCGATCAACACATCGAATTCATCCGCCACCGCCTCCAGGTTACCCACCAGCGGCACCCCGATGCGACCCAGCGATGCCAGCTCACCGGCATCGACGCCAATCAAGGTGCTGCCGGGGCGCACGATGGCCGCGGTCAGGCCGGTCAGCGGCGCGCGCTGCTGCACCGCCTCCACCAGAATCTTGCCCATGCGCCCGGCGGCGCCCATCACAGCTATACGTCGCATACCAGTTTCCTTACAGGTCGCCGAAGAAACGCTTCACGCCTTCGAACCAGCCAGTGGTTTTCGGCGAGTGGCTATTGTCGTCCGCCAGCGAGCTGCGGAACTCTTCCAGCAATTCGCGCTGACGACGGCTCAGGTTGACCGGAGTCTCCACCGCAACGCGGCACATCAAATCGCCCGCACCGCCGCCACGCACCGGCGCAACGCCTTTGCCGCGAACGCGGAACTGCTTGCCGGTCTGGGTGCCTTCAGGGATCTTCAGCTTGACCCGACCATCGAGGGTCGGAATCTCCAGCTCGCCACCCAATGCCGCGTCGACGAAGCTGATCGGCACTTCGCAGAACAGGTGCTTACCGTCACGCTGGAAGATCGCATGCTCACGCACGTTGATCACCACATACAGGTCGCCAGTCGGCCCACCCTGAGTGCCCGCCTCGCCTTCGCCCGACAAGCGAATGCGGTCGCCGGTATCGACGCCAGCCGGCACTTTCACCGACAGGGTCTTGTACTCTTCGACACGCCCTTCGCCGTTGCAGGAGTTGCACGGGTCGGAAATGATCTTGCCCTGGCCATGGCAACGCGGGCAGGTCTGCTGCACCGAGAAGAAGCCTTGCTGCATGCGCACCTGACCGATGCCGCCACAGGTTGGGCAGGTCACTGGCGAGGAGCCCTTCTTCGCGCCGGAACCGTCGCAAGGGCTGCAGTTGACCAGCGTCGGCACACGGATATTCACAGTGGTGCCGCGCACCGCTTCTTCCAGGTTCAGCTCCAGGGTGTAGCGCAGGTCGCTGCCGCGCTGGGCGCCGCCACGGGAACCGCCGCGACCACCGCCGAAGAAATCACTGAACACATCACCGAAGATGTCGGAGAAGTTCTGCCCGCCAAAGCCGGCACCGCCGCCGCCCATGCTTGGATCGACACCGGCATGACCATACTGGTCATACGCCGCGCGCTTGCTGGAATCGGACAACACTTCGTAGGCCTCGTTGGCCTCCTTGAACAGTTCTTCCGACGCTTTATCGTCAGGATTACGGTCCGGGTGGTGCTTCATCGCCAGGCGGCGGTAGGCCTTCTTCAGGTCTGCTTCGCTTGTGCCACGCTCAACACCCAACACTTCGTAATAGTCACGCTTTGCCATAAGTCTTTGCACTCTTAAGGACGTTCGGCAAACCCCTCCTGAGCCTTGCCAAACTCGTTGAGCCCCAATACAGGCCCGGACCCAACTCACGTCAATTCAACGATCCTGGTCTTTGATGGCTGCAGGATCAGCGCCCTGCAGATGCGGTACTCATGAGCCGGGAAGCAGGAGCATCCCCGAGCGCACCGCCAGCACCCGAACATCGTCGCATGCTGTAAAAATTCCTCTACTCCAGACACGCCAACGCGGGAGCAAGCTCCCGCGCGGCGACATCCTACCAGTCACCGCACAAAGGCAGTCAACCGGCCGACCAACAACTTACTTCTGGTCTTTTACTTCTTCGAACTCAGCATCGACAACGTCATCCGCCTTCTGGGCCGACTCACCTTGCGCGGCTGCGCCTTCAGCTGGCTGAGCCTGCTCGGCGTACATCTTCTGCGCCACTGGAGCGGAGACTTTCGAAAGCTCTTCAACCTTGGCTTCGATGGCAGCCTTGTCGTCGCCTTTGACGGCGGCTTCCAGGGCAACCACTGCGGCTTCGATTGCAGTCTTCTCTTCAGCACTCACTTTGTCGCCAGCATCGGCGATCATTTTGCGAGTCGAGTGGACCAGCGCGTCACCCTGGTTACGGGCGGATGCCAGCTCTTCGAACTTGCGGTCTTCGTCGGCGTTGGTTTCAGCATCGCGAATCATTTGCTGAATTTCTTCCTCGGACAGACCGGAGTTAGCCTTGATCACGATCGACTGGGTCTTGCCGGTGGCCTTGTCCTTGGCGCCTACGTGCAGAATGCCGTTGGCGTCGATGTCGAAGGTCACTTCAATTTGTGGCACGCCACGTGGTGCAGGTGGAATCTCGGCCAGGTCGAACTTGCCCAGAGACTTGTTCTGCGCCGCTTGCTTACGCTCGCCTTGCAGCACATGAATGGTCACAGCGCCCTGGTTGTCATCGGCAGTCGAGAACACTTGCGATTTCTTGGTAGGAATCGTGGTGTTTTTCTCGATCAGTGCAGTCATCACGCCGCCCATGGTTTCGATACCCAGGGTCAGCGGGCTGACGTCGAGCAGCAGGACGTCTTTCACGTCACCAGCCAGTACCGCGCCCTGGATAGCAGCACCCATGGCCACTGCTTCGTCCGGGTTCACGTCTTTACGTGCTTCTTTACCGAAGAAATCAGTCACCGCTTTCTGTACCAGCGGCATACGAGTCTGGCCACCGACCAGGATCACGTCGTTGATCGCGCCAACGTCGATACCCGAGTCTTTCAGAGCGATGCGGCAAGGCTCGATGGTGCGTTGAACCAGGTCTTCCACCAGCGCTTCCAGCTTGGCGCGGGAGATTTTCACGTTCAAGTGCTTAGGACCGGTCGCATCTGCAGTGATGTACGGCAGGTTGACGTCGGTCTGCAGGCTCGAAGACAGCTCGATCTTGGCTTTTTCAGCGGCTTCTTTCAGGCGCTGCATCGCCAGCGGGTCACCTTTGAGGTTCATGCCGCTTTCTTTCTTGAATTCGTCAACGAGGTAGTCGATCAGACGAATGTCGAAGTCTTCACCGCCGAGGAACGTGTCACCGTTGGTCGCCAATACTTCGAACTGGTGCTCGCCATCAACTTCGGCGATTTCGATCACCGAAACGTCGAAGGTACCGCCACCCAGGTCATAAACGATCACGGTGTGATCGCCCTTGGCCTTGTCCATACCGTAAGCCAGAGCAGCGGCGGTAGGTTCGTTGATGATACGTTTCACGTCCAGACCAGCAATACGGCCGGCGTCTTTGGTCGCCTGGCGCTGGCTGTCGTTGAAGTAAGCAGGAACGGTGATCACCGCTTCAGTCACTGCTTCGCCGAGGTAGTCTTCGGCGGTTTTCTTCATTTTCTTCAGGATTTCAGCCGAGATCTGTGGCGGCGACATTTTCTGGCCGTTCACTTCAACCCAGGCGTCGGCATTGTCTGCCTTGACGATCTTGTAAGGGACCATCTGGATGTCTTTCTGTACCACTTCTTCTTCGAAGCGACGACCGATCAGACGCTTCACCGCGTACAGGGTGTTGTGCGGATTGGTCACTGCCTGACGCTTGGCCGACTGGCCAACCAGGATTTCGCCGTCGTTGGCGTAAGCCACGATCGATGGCGTGGTGCGCGCGCCTTCGGCGTTTTCGATAACTTTGACGTTGCCGTTTTCAAGAATGGAGACGCAGGAGTTGGTGGTCCCCAGGTCGATACCGATAATTTTGCCCATGTTCACTCTCCCGAAACTTTGGATTTGGTTGCCGCAGCAGTGGTGGCTAACTGCGGTAATACTTAAACGCTTGACTTATAAATGGGGGCCTTGCGGCGGATTTCAAGCCTGCTCGTCAATCGAAGGCGAAACCGGCGCAGGCGCCTTGCTGACCACAACCATGGCCGGGCGCAGCAGGCGGCCGTTGAGCACATAGCCCTTCTGGAACACCTTCAGCACGCTGTTGGGTTCCATGTCGGCGCTTTCCTGCATGGCCATCGCCTGATGGTGCTCGGCATTGAAGGGCTCACCTTCAGGATCGATCGCTTCCAACTGATAACGCTTCAGGGTGTCCTGGAACATTTTCAGGGTCAGTTCGATCCCTTCGCGCATTGGGCGAATGCTTTCGTCGTCCGGGTTGGACAACTCCAGGCCGCGCTCCAGGCTGTCGATGATCGGCAGCAGGTCGCCAGCAAATTTTTCCAGGGCGAATTTGTGCGCTTTTTCTACATCCTGCTCGGCGCGACGGCGGACGTTCTGCAGATCAGCCGCAACACGCAAAGCTTGATCCTGAGCGCCAGCCAGTTGCTCTTCGAGCACTTGTACACGAGCCACCAGGTCTTCACCCGATGCTTGGGAAGCCTGATTGGCGTCTGGGTTTTGCGTATCCAGAGTCTGTTCGTCAGCCATAGATTTCTCCTTTCAAAATCGTGCGCGATCTCGACTCGCGCTTCTGCCCCGGTATATGGGGTCGCAATTCGCCGGTTCAAGGGCTCGCTATGCGAGCAATTGCATTACCCACATAAAAAGACCTGTTTTGCCCGGGACAGGTTTTAAAAAAACCTCGGAACCAAGCAAATCGAGCTAAACGCGGGCATTGTCAGGCGCAAATAAACTACTGTATAAATAACCAGACATTTCGCTTGGGAGCGGCCTTTATGCTGGTGCACCTGTCCGTACACAACTACGCCATCGTTGAACATCTCGATCTCGAACTCGATCGCGGGATGAGCGTGATCACAGGGGAAACCGGCGCCGGCAAGTCGATCATGCTTGACGCCCTGGGCCTGACCCTGGGCGATCGCGCCGACAGCGGCGTGGTTCGTCCAGGTGCCGAAAAGGCCGACATCCTCGCCACCTTCGATCTGGTAGACATCCCCGAAGCCCGCGCCTGGCTGGCCGACCGCGACCTCGACAGCGACGGCCCGTGCATCCTGCGCCGGGTGATTACCGCCGAGGGCCGTTCGCGCGGCTACATCAATGGCACCACCTGCCCGCTGGGTGATCTCAAGGCCCTCGGCGAACTGCTGATCGACATTCACAGCCAGCATGAACACCAGTCACTGCTGAAGACCGAGACTCATCGCCGACTGCTGGATGAATATGCCGGCGCCACCGACCTCGCCCGCCAGGTGCAACTGGCCGCCCAGCGCTGGCGGCAGACCCGCCAGGAGCTGGAGCGCCTGTCCAACTCCGGTGACGAGCAGCGCGCCCGCCACCAATTGCTTAGCTATCAGCTCGAAGAGCTGGAAAACCTCGCCCTCGGCGATAACGAACTGGAACAGCTTGAGCAAGAGCATAAGAACCTGACCAACGCCGAAACCCTGCTGGGTATTTGCCGCCAGGTCGTCGAGCAGTGCAGCGAGAGCGATTCGGGCAACGTCCTGAATGCCCTGACCGCCAGCCTCAATCGCCTGTCCAGCGTCAATGGCTCGTCGAATGCTCTGGGCGAGGCTACCAATCTGCTGACCAGCGCACAGATCCAGGTCGAAGAAGCCGTCGGCGAACTGAATCGCTTCCTCGACCACTTCGACGCCGACCCTGCGCGCCTGCAGCAACTCGAGGAGCGCCTGGACACTATCTATACCTTGGCGCGCAAACACCGGATCCAGCCCACCGAGGTTGCCGAGTTGCAGCAACGACTGCTGGACGAGATCGAAACTCTGAATGCCAACGACGAATCCATCGAGCGCCTCAGCGAAGAACTGGGGGCGTTCGCCCGTCATTACCAGGAAAAAGCCCGCGAACTGAGCGACTTGCGACACCAGGCCTCTACCGGCCTGGCCCACGCCGTCGAGCAGGAAATCCAGCGCCTGGGCATGCCAGGCGGACGCTTCACCATCGAATTGCGCCCCAACACCAGCGCCGAGCTATTGCCCAACGGCCTGGAACAGGTAGAACTGCTGGTCAGCGCCAACCCCGGCCAACCGCTCAAGGCGCTGGCCAAAGTGGCTTCCGGTGGCGAGTTGTCACGTATCAGCCTGGCTATTCAGGTGATCACCGCGCAAACCTCACGCATTCCAACCCTGGTCTTCGATGAGGTGGATGTGGGCATCGGTGGGCCAACAGCGGAGATTGTCGGCCAACTCTTGCGTCGCTTGGGCGAGCGCGGCCAGGTACTGACCGTCACCCACTTGCCGCAAGTGGCCTCCCAAGGGCATCAGCATCTGTTTGTGCACAAGGTCCGCGATGAGGAAGCGACTCGCACCGCGGTGTCCAAACTGAGCAAGAACGAACGTATAGAAGAGGTGGCACGAATGCTGGGCGGGATCGACCTGACCAAGGAATCCCTGGCGCACGCGAAGAAAATGGTCGTCACTGCAAAAGCTTAAAAGGCAGCAGACAGCACGAAGGCGACCCTTGGGTCGCCTTCGTTCGTTTCGCGGACCTGGATCCGCGCGACATGCTTACTTTTTAGTACGTACGTACAGCACCAAGTTGTGATCCACCAACTCGAAGCCATGCTTTTCGACGATCGCCTTCTGAAGTTTTTCGATTTCTTCGTCGAAGAATTCGATCACTTCACCGGAATCCACGTTGACCATATGGTCGTGGTGACCGCCGTCAGCCAATTCGAAGACTGCATGGCCGCCATCGAAGTTATGACGGACCACCAGACCAGCCGCTTCGAATTGGGTCAGGACACGGTATACCGTGGCCAGACCGACATCCTCGCCAGCTTCCATAAGGGCCTTGTAGACGTCCTCGGCGCTCATGTGACGCTGCTCGGCGGAGTCCAGCATTTGCAGAATCTTGACCCGTGGCAGGGTCACTTTGAGGCCGGCTTTGCGTAGTTCGCTATTTTCAACCATGGTCAGCTTTCTCGCGATGCTGCTTCGCAGCTTCTCTTAATGCGGGTATGATCGGCGTTTACGTTGTCCCAGCCAAGATAGTGGAAGTCGCCCACCGATGCAAAACACCAAGCTCTTGCTAACCAGTTTCACCTTCGTGGGACTGCTCGCACTCGCCGGTTGTTCATTCCCCGGGGTTTACAAAATCGACATCCAACAGGGCAATGTCGTCACGCAGGACATGATAGACCAGTTACGCCCCGGAATGACCCGTCGGCAAGTACGGTTTATCATGGGTAACCCTCTGCTGACCGACACATTCCATGCCAATCGCTGGGATTACCTGTACAGCTTGCAGCCAGGTGGCGGTGAACGCCAGCAGGAACGCATCAGCGTAACCTTCAGCCCTGACGACCAACTGATCGGCCTGTCGGGCGATTTCATGCCCGGTGTAAGCCGTGACGAAGCGCTGATGGGCAAGGACAGCGCCACGCCTGTCTCCGCGCCAGTGGAAAACGTCGAGCCGCCGAAGCCGGAGAAACCGGTCAAGCCGGGTTCGCTGCTGGACCAGATCCAGAAAGACGTCGACGGCGTAGAGACCGTTCCGGTGCCAACACCAGAACCGCTGGACACCACGCAATAATTTTTTGCGACACAAGAAAAAGCCCGGCACGCCGGGCTTTTTCTTGTCTGCGCTCCGAGAAAACTACTGCTCCCGGGCTTTGGCCTGGGCCGCCTTCGCCGCGCGCAACCGCCGAACTTCCTTGGGGTCGGCCAACAAGGGGCGGTAAATTTCGATGCGATCACCGGCCTGAACCTCATAGCTATCCGGATCCGCCACAGCCTTGGCAAAGATCCCGATAGCGCAGTTCGTCAGATCGAGTTCCGGGAACTGCTCGGCGATCCCTGAACGCAACAAGGCCCCACGAACAGTGGCCCCCTTGGGCACAAGTACCTTTAGCAGCACCTGACGAGCAACGGCGGCATGCACCACCTCGACCTCGATCATTGACTCAGACATGCAGTTGCTTGGCGCGCTGGCAGAACGCATCGACCAGGGTATTGGCCGCCTGGTTGAACAATGGCCCCAGGGTCGCGCGAATAATCGGCCCGGCGTAATCAAAGGTCAGGTCCAGGCTGATCTTGCAGGCCTTCTCGCCCAACGGCTTGAACACCCAGACGCCATGCAACTGAGTGAATGGCCCTTCCTCGAGATTCATCTCGATCGAATGCCCCGGCACCAGAGTGTTGCGCGTGACGAAATGCTGGCTCAACCCGCCCTTGGCCACTCCGACGCTGGCGCGCATGTGCTCGGCTGAGCTTTCAATGACCTTGGCATCGGAACACCAGGGCAGGAATTCCGGATAGCGCGCCACGTCGTTGACCAGGTCGTAAAGCGCTTGAGCCGGATACGGCAACAGGGCCGAACGTTGAATGTGTGTCGTCATGTCAGCGTCACTTCCAAAACTGGGCGGCAAACACTACGAGAATGCCGAGGGGCGCCACATAGCGCATCAAAAACAAGGTCAGGCCGAACAGTACTGGGCTGCGAATCGACAGCTCGTCGCGCACCGCTTCCCGGTTCATCACCCAACCCGCAAACACCACAAAACACAAACCACCGAGCGGCAACATGATCCGCGAGGTGAAGAAATCGATCACGCCAAAGAAGTCCAGCCCGCTGTTCGCCCCCCATTGATAGAGGTGAAACCCGGCACCATCGTTCACAAAAAACCTGGCCTGCTTCCAGATATTGAAGGAAAACACCGTGCCCAAGCCAACGAACCAGCAGCTGAAGGCCAGCCAGAACGTCACCCAACCCCGGCTGACACGGGTCCGTTCGACCAGATACGCCACCATCGGCTCAAGCAAGGAAATCGCCGAACTCCAGGCGGCAATCGCCACCAACACGAAAAACACTACGCCCATCAACTGGCCGAAGGCCACATTACCAAAGGCAAAAGGCAGGCTGACAAACATCAGGCCAGGCCCTTCGCTGGGGTTCAAACCGCCCGCAAACACAATTGGAAACAATGCCAGACCCGCCAGCAACGAAACGAAGGTGTCCAGCAAAGCAACGCCGACCACAGTGCCGGAAATCGATGAATCCTTAGGCATGTAAGCGCCATAAATCATGATGGAACCGACACCCACGCTCAAAGAAAAGAACGCATGGCCCATGGCCGGCAACAACCCGCCGAGGACCTTGGCCGAGTCAAAGTCGAACATGAAATGCACGCCCTCCATGAAGTGCCCGGTGGTCATGCTGTAGCCCAGCAGCACCAGCAACATCACGAACAACAACGGCATCATGATCCGCAAGCTGCGCTCCAGCCCCGCCACCACGCCTTTGGCGATCACCGCTGCCGACAGCAGCATGAACAAGGTATGCCACAGCGTCAGGCGCCAGGGATCGGCAATCACTCGTTCGAACCAGGCACCGACCTGATCGGCCGCCACCCCCTGAAACCGACCACTCCCCATGCTGATGATGTAGTCCAGCGACCAGCCGCCGACCACACTATAGAAAGACAGAATCAGCAATGCCGTGATCATCCCGGCAAAGGCACCCCAGGACCATTTAGCCGAATGCCCGGCCTCCAGCGCCAGGACCTTCAAGGCATTCGCCGGAGCCTGACGGGCGCGCCGGCCAATCAGGGTTTCGGCGAGCATCACCGGCAAGCCGATCAGCGCAATACACGCCAGAAACACCAGGACAAACGCACCGCCGCCGTAGACGCCGACCATATAGGGGAATTTCCAGATGCTCCCCAGGCCCACGGCTGAACCGGTCGCCGCGAAGATAAATACCCAGCGACTGGCCCAACTGCCGTGGACTGAAACCTTGTCTGACGACATCGTTACCACGTCCAACCCAGAAAAAAGTGCGCGCATTGTCCGGGATTCAACCAAAGCGCTCAAGCACGCAGCAACCCCGTAGCCGACTGACGCGCAACTGCCTATAATGCCGCCCCTATGGCTAAACAGAAGAAACACCCAACAGGGACCATCGCGCAGAATAAAAAGGCGCGACACGATTACTTCATCGAACATCGGTTCGAGGCTGGTCTGGTCCTGGCCGGCTGGGAAGTAAAAAGTCTGCGGGCGAGCAAGCTGCAACTGGTCGACAGTTACGTGCTGCTCAAAGATGGCGAGGCCTGGCTGCTCGGCAGTCACATCACGCCGTTGACCACCGCCAGCACCCACGTCATTGCCGACCCGGTGCGCACCCGCAAACTGCTGCTCAACCGGCGCGAGCTGGAAAAACTCTCCGCTGCCGTACAGCAGAAAGGCTATGCCTGCGTCTGCCTGTCCTGGTACTGGAGCAAGCACATGGTCAAGTGCGAGATCGCCCTGGGCAAGGGCAAGAAGGAATACGACAAGCGTGACACCGAGCGCGAACGCGACGCCGGTCGCGAACTGCAGCGCGCAGTCCGCAACAAAGGCAAGGAAGACTGACTTGCCCGCTGACGAAGGCTCCCACCCAGGCGTGGGAACCTTCGTCAACAATGCCTAAATCCCCTTGCGCCGCTCCGCCCGAGCCATGCGCTGTACTTCCTGACGCACCTCTTCCAGTACTTCCTGCACATACAGGATATGTCGGCTAGAAACCTCGCGTGCCTGCTCGGCGCGCCCTTCGATAATCGCCTGATACAGTTCCCGGTGCTGGGTAATCAGCATGTCGCGGGTTTCCGTGCGCTGCTTGTACATGCCGCCGATGTTGGTCACCACGTTGCGCTTGAGCAGATCGAACAGCCCGCGAATGGTGTGCAGCAATACCGCGTTATGACTGGCCTCGGCAATTGCCAGGTGAAACTTCGCGTCCGCCGCGCCCTCTTCTGCACGACTCACTTCATCGTGGCGGGTGTAGCAATCCTGCAGCTCATTGAATGCCGCGCTTAGACGCTCGCGATCGACATCCGTGGCGCGCAATGCCGCGTAATAGGCACAGGACGCTTCCAGGGTGTGCCGGAACTCCAGCAGATCGCGCTGCGCTTCGGGATTGCTTTCCAGCAAGTGCAGCAGCGGATCGCTGAAGGTCGATCCGAGGGATTCGACCACATAGTTACCGCCGCCCTGACGACTGACCAGAAGCCCTTTGGCGGTCAATTTCTGGATCGCCTCGCGCAAAGACGGCCGTGACACACCGAACTGCTCGGCCAGGGCGCGCTCTGCCGGCAAGCGCTCGCCGGACTTCAGCGTGCCCTCAAGGATCATGCCTTCAAGCTGCTCGACAATATCGTCGGACAAACGGCGCTGCCGCACCTGATCAAAACCCATCACTCGTTCTCCACCATCCCGACACCTCGCCGGGCTCTCTATTCTGGCCCATTGGCGCCGCGCCAGCACCTATCAGGACGCAATTGATCGAGCGGATCAGATGATCTCTGCACCGCTCATTCGACAAAAGTTTTAGGGCGGCAAATTGACACACCGCCCACAAGGCTTTTAACCTAGCCCACAGCGATTGTAAATTGGTCTTACCAATTATCCAAGACCGCTATGCAGTGCCTGACCAACAACAATTAGGGGCCACCCCATATGCAAATCTGGCAACAGCTCTACAGCCCGCTCGGCAGTCTCGGCTTGTCCGCTCTCGCAGCCGTCATCCCCATCGTATTTTTCTTCCTGGCCTTGGCCGTGTTCCGCCTCAAGGGTCACGTCGCCGGGAGCATTACCCTGGCGCTGTCGATCCTGGTTGCGATCTTCGCCTTCCAGATGCCGGTCGACATGGCCTTCGCCGCCGCGGGCTATGGATTTGCCTACGGACTTTGGCCGATCGCCTGGATCATCGTCGCCGCCGTGTTCCTGTACAAATTGACGGTCAAAAGCGGCCAGTTTGAAGTGATCCGCAGCTCGGTGCTGTCGATTACCGACGACCAGCGCCTGCAAGTCCTGCTGATCGGCTTCTGCTTCGGTGCATTCCTGGAAGGTGCCGCCGGCTTCGGCGCGCCGGTCGCGATCACCGCCGCGTTGCTGGTGGGCCTGGGCTTCAACCCGCTGTACGCCGCCGGCCTGTGCCTGATTGCCAACACCGCGCCAGTCGCGTTCGGCGCGCTGGGCATCCCGATCATCGTCGCGGGCCAGGTCACCGGCATCGACGCCTTCAAGATCGGCGCCATGACCGGCCGCCAACTGCCGTTGCTGTCGCTGTTCGTACCGTTCTGGCTGGTGTTCATGATGGACGGCCTGCGCGGCGTGCGTGAAACCTGGCCTGCAGCCCTGGTGGCCGGCCTGAGCTTTGCCATCACCCAGTATTTCACCTCGAACTTCATCGGCCCTGAACTGCCGGACATCACCTCGGCCCTGGCCAGCCTGATCTCCCTGACTCTGTTCCTGAAAGTTTGGCAGCCACAGCGTACCGCTGGCGCACAGATCGCCGGTGTGACCTCGGATGCCCTGGTCACCGCCAGTGCCGGTGGTTTCGGCCTGAAACGCGCGACCCTGGTTTCGCCCTACAGCCTGGGTGAAATCATCAAGGCCTGGTCGCCATTCCTGATCCTCACCGTGCTGGTGACCATCTGGACCCTCAAGCCGTTCAAGGCGATGTTCGCCGCCGGCGGCTCGATGTACAGCTGGGTGTTCAACTTTGCGATCCCGCACCTCGATCAAATGGTGATCAAGGTCGCGCCAATCGTCACCAACCCGACCGCGATCCCGGCCGTATTCAAATTGGACCCGATCTCGGCCACCGGCACGGCGATTTTCTTCTCCGCGCTGATCTCGATGCTGGTCCTGAAGATCAACATCAAAACTGGTCTTACCACTTTGAAAGAGACCTTCTACGAACTGCGCTGGCCAATCCTGTCGATCGGCATGGTGCTGGCCTTCGCCTTCGTCACCAACTACTCGGGCATGTCTTCGACCATGGCCCTGGTACTGGCCGGCACCGGTGCGGCCTTTCCGTTCTTCTCGCCATTCCTTGGCTGGCTGGGCGTGTTCCTGACCGGCTCGGACACCTCGTCCAACGCCCTGTTCAGCTCGCTGCAAGCCACCACCGCGCACCAGATCGGCGTCAACGACACCTTGCTGGTCGCCGCCAACACCAGCGGTGGCGTGACCGGCAAAATGATCTCGCCACAATCGATCGCCGTGGCCTGCGCCGCGACCGGTCTGGTGGGCAAGGAATCGGATCTGTTCCGCTTCACCCTCAAGCACAGCCTATTCTTTGCAACCATTGTCGGCCTGATCACCCTGGCCCAGGCTTACTGGTTCACTGGCATGCTGGTGCACTAAGCAGCACGCAACACGAAAGAACCGACGCCGGGCCACGTTCCCGGCGTCTGCGACTCACCACCCGGTCTGCAAGGTTGCTGAAAGCTTGTTGCTTTAGTGTCAGCAACCGCCGCCGACGGATAACCGGGACCACCCGGAGACACGCCTGATGAGCGAGCTTTTCTACAACGCCGTGCCCAATGCGACCCGTGTCGCCCCGCCCCTGCGCGAACCGCGTCAGTACCCCAGCGAAAAACCGCAGAGGGTCTACCTGTTCGGCACCTGCGTGGTCGACCTGTTCTATCCCGAAGCCGGGATGGACGCGATTCACCTGCTGGAACGCGAAGGCATTCGCGTGGAGTACCCGCAAGGGCAAAGCTGCTGCGGCCAACCGGCCTACACCTCGGGTTACACCGAGCAGGCGAGGACCGTGGCGCGCTCGCAACTGGCGTTGTTTGCCGGGGACTACCCGGTGGTGGTGCCGTCCGGTTCCTGCGCCGGCATGCTGCGCGAACATTACGCCGACTTGTTCAAGGACGAGCCGCAGACATTGCAACAAGTCCAGGCCCTGGCGGCCCGGACCTATGAACTGGCGGAATTCCTGCTGTTTGTCTGCAAGGTGCAGCTCAAGGACAGCGGTGAGCCGGTCAAGGTGGCCCTGCACACCTCGTGCTCGGCGCGCCGGGAAATGAACACCCACCTGCACGGTCGCGAGTTATTGGCGCAACTGGGCAACGTGGAGCGAGTCGAACACAGCCATGAAAGCGAATGCTGTGGCTTCGGTGGGACTTTCAGCGTCCGTATGCCAGACATTTCCGGAGCGATGGTCGCCGATAAGACCCGCGCCCTGAGGGAATCCGGCGCACACCAGGTGCTGAGTGCCGATTGCGGCTGCCTGATGAATATCAATGGCGCCTTGGAAAAACAGCAGCAAGCGTTGCGCGGCCAACACCTGGCCAGTTTCATCTGGCAACGTACCGGAGGTGCCCGATGAGCGCCTCGACCTTGATCCCGACGGTCGCCGTTGAGGAAGATTTTCGCACCCGGGCCCATACCGCCCTGGGTGACCAGCAACTGCGCAATAACTTTCGCAGTGCCATGGATTCACTGATGACCAAGCGGGCAACGTCGTTCAGCGATGCCCATGAAAGAGAACACCTGCGCGTCCTGGGCAATGCAGTAAGAGCCCGCGCGCTCTCCAAATTGCCCGACCTGCTCGAGCAACTGGAACAGAACCTGACCCGCAACGGTGTGACCGTGCACTGGGCGGAAACGGTGGACGAGGCCAATGGCATCGTCCTTTCGATCATCCGCGCTCACGAGGCGCGGCAAGTGATCAAGGGCAAATCGATGGTCAGCGAAGAGATGGAAATGAACCATGTCCTCGCTGAACAGGGCATTGAATGCCTGGAATCGGACATGGGCGAGTTCATCGTCCAGCTCGACCACGAGAAGCCTTCACACATTATTATGCCGGCGATCCACAAGAATGCCGGTCAGGTCGCGTCCTTGTTCCACGACAAACTTGGCGTGGAATACACCAAGGACGTTGACCAACTCATTCAGATCGGTCGCAAAGTCTTGCGGCAGAAATTCTTCGAAGCCGACATCGGCGTCTCCGGCGTCAACTTCGCGGTGGCCGAAACCGGCACCCTGCTGCTGGTGGAAAACGAAGGCAACGGCCGCATGTCGACCACCGTGCCGCCGGTCCACATCGCGGTCACCGGCATTGAAAAAGTCGTGGAAAACCTGCGTGACGTGGTGCCGCTGCTGTCGTTGCTGACCCGCTCGGCCCTCGGCCAGCCGATCACTACTTACGTCAACATGATCTCCGGCCCGCGCAAGGCCGAGGAACTCGACGGCCCGCAAGAAGTGCACCTGGTGCTGCTGGACAACGGCCGCAGCCAGGCGTTTGCCGACAGCGAACTGCGCCAGACCCTCAACTGCATCCGCTGCGGCGCCTGCATGAACCACTGCCCGGTCTACACCCGCATCGGCGGTCACGCCTATGGCGAGGTCTACCCGGGACCGATCGGTAAGATCATCACCCCGCACATGGTCGGCCTGGCAAAAGTCCCGGACCATCCGAGCGCCTCGTCGCTATGCGGCGCCTGCGGCGAAGTGTGCCCGGTAAAAATTCCGATACCGGCTCTGCTGCGGCGCCTGCGCGAAGAAAACGTCAAGGCCCCGGACAGCCCGCACCAAGTGATGCGCGGCCAGGGCAGCAAATATTCGCGCAAGGAACGCCTGATCTGGAACGCCTGGGCGCGGCTCAACAGCTCGCCGAAGCTGTATCGCCTGTTCACCGTGCTCGCCACCCGCCTGCGCGCCCTCGCGCCGAACAATGTCGGCCCCTGGACGCAAAACCACAGCGCGCCGAAACCGGCCGCTCGCTCGCTGCACGACATGGCCCGCGAGCATTTGGCCAAACAGGGAGATCGTTGATGAGTGCCAAACAAAACATCCTCGCCAAGCTGCGCAACAGCCTCAGCGGGACTACGCCGGTCGTCGACAATTTCGACGAAGCGCTGGTGACCGAGCCTTACACCTACACCGCTGAGCAACGCATCCCACAGCTGCGCAAGCTTATGGAAGCGGTGCACACCGAAATCCACCTGACCTCAGGCGCCAATTGGCCACAACTGCTCGGGCAATTGCTGCTGGATCGGCAGATTCCCAGCCTGTTGATCGCACCGAGTACGGCCCATGGACAACGTGTCGTACAACATTGGGCGAACCAACCTGCACTGCCGACACTGAAAGCCTACGACCGTCCCGTGGAAGAATGGAAAGCCGAACTGTTCAACGACACCCCGGCCAGCCTCACCACTACCCTCGGCGCCATCGCCGCCACCGGTAGCCTGATTATCTGGCCGACTCGCGAAGAACCGCGCCTGATGAGCCTGGTGCCTCCGGTGCATTTCGCCCTGCTCAAGGCCAGCGAAATCCGCGACAACTTCTATCAGGTGCAGCAGGAGTTCAACTGGGCCCAGGGCATGCCGACCAACGCCTTGCTGGTGTCCGGCCCGTCGAAAACCGCTGACATCGAACAAGTCCTGGCTTACGGCGCCCATGGCCCGAAAGACCTGGTGGTGCTGATCCTGGAGGACCAATGACATTACCAGCGGCTTTCCTGCGAGATGCGCAGCAACTGATTCCCCAGGAGCGACGCTTCGACGACCCGCTCTCAACCCTGGCCTTTGGCACCGATGCCAGCTTCTACCGGCTGATCCCGCAGCTGGTGATCCGCGTCGAATCCGAAGACGAAGTGGTCGCCCTGCTGCACCTGGCCCAGCGCGACCGCGTCCCCGTGACCTTCCGCGCCGCCGGCACCAGCCTTTCCGGCCAGGCCATCAGCGACTCGGTGCTGATCGTACTCGGCGATAACTGGAACGGCCGCGAGATTCGCCACCAAGGCACGCAGATTCGCCTGCAGCCCGGCGTCATTGGCGCCCAGGCCAACGCTTGGCTGGCGCCGTTCGGGCGCAAGATCGGCCCGGATCCGGCGTCGATCAATGCCTGCAAGATCGGCGGCATCGTCGCCAACAACGCCAGCGGCATGTGCTGCGGCACCGCGCAAAACACCTATCACACCCTGGCAGGGATTCGCCTAGTGCTGGCCGATGGCAGCCGTCTCGACACCGAAGATCCCAGCAGCGTCGCCGCCTTCCGCGCCAGCCACGCCGACCTGCTCGAACGCCTGGCAACACTGGGCCGCGAGACCCGCGCCAACACCGATCTCGCTGCAAAAATTCGCCACAAATACCGTCTGAAAAATACCACCGGCCTGTCACTCAACGCCCTGGTGGATTACGACGAGCCTGTGGATATCTTGAGCCATCTGCTGGTCGGCTCCGAAGGCACCCTGGGCTTCATCAGCGCGGTGACCTACGACACCGTGCTCGACCACCCGAACAAGGCGTCGGCGCTGATCGTTTTCCCGGATGTGGAAACCTGCTGCAACGCCGTTTCCGTGCTGAAAAACCAACCGGTTTCCGCCGTCGAATTGCTCGACCGCCGCAGCCTGCGCTCAGTGCAGGACAAACCCGGGATGCCGGCCTTCGTCCGCGAGCTGTCGAACAACGCCTGCGCGCTGCTGATCGAATCCCGCGCCGCCTCTTCTGCGCTGTTGCACGAACAACTGGCGCAGATCATGGCCTCGTTGGCGGCATTCCCGGTGGAGAAGCAAGTCGACTTCAGCGAAGACCCGGCGGAAAACGCGCGGCTCTGGGCGATCCGCAAAGACACCTTCCCGGCCGTTGGCGCGGTGCGCAAGACCGGCACCACAGTGATCATCGAAGACGTGACCTTCCCGGTAGAGCAACTGGCCATCGGCGTGAACCGCCTGATCGAGCTGTTCGACAAACACCATTACGACGAAGCGATCCTGTTCGGACATGCTCTGGAAGGCAATCTGCACTTCGTCTTCACCCAAGGCTTCAACAACCCGGAAGAAGTCGCACGCTACCAGGCGTTCATGGACGACGTCGCGCAACTGGTGGCCGTGGAGTTCGGTGGTTCGCTGAAAGCCGAACACGGCACCGGGCGCAACATGGCGCCCTTCGTCGAACTGGAATGGGGCAGCGATGCCTACCAGTTGATGTGGCAGCTCAAGCGCCTGCTCGACCCCAACGGTATTCTCAACCCGGACGTGGTCCTCAGCGAGGATCCGCAGATCCACCTCAAGCACCTGAAACCTCTGCCGGCCGCCGACGAGATCGTCGACAAGTGCATTGAATGTGGCTTCTGCGAGCCGGTCTGCCCGTCCAAAGGACTGACCCTGAGCCCGCGTCAGCGCATCGTGATCTGGCGCGACATCCAGGCGAAAAAGCGCGCCGGCATCAACACCCAAGAGCTGGAACAGGCCTACGAATTCCAGGGCCTCGACACCTGCGCCGCCACCGGCCTCTGTGCGCAACGCTGCCCGGTAGGCATCAACACCGGCGAGCTGGTGAAAAAACTGCGGGCGCGCACCGCTACCCATCAGAAAACCGCCAACTGGATTGAGAGCAATTTCGCCACCGCCCTGCAAGGCGCGCGCTTCACATTGCACGTCGCCAACGGTGCGCGCATGCTCCTGGGTGCGCCGCGCCTGAGCAAGCTGACGGCGAGCCTGAACAAGCTATCCAAGGGACAAATCCCGCAGTGGACCAACGCCATGCCGCAGCCGGAACGGGCCATCCGTTTCAGCCCGACGATCAACGACCAGCGCCCCCGGGTGGTCTACCTGCCGGCCTGCGTCTCACGCGCCATGGGCCCGGCGGCGGGTGATAAGGAGCAGATGTCGCTGTACGACAAAACCCGTGGCCTGCTGGAAAAAGCCGGCTATCAGGTAGTCCTCCCGGATAACCTCGACAGCCTGTGCTGCGGCCAGCCGTTCGCCTCCAAAGGCTACGCCGAACAGGCCGAACACAAGCGCCAGGAACTGCTCGGCGCGCTGCTGCACGCCAGTCGCGGCGGGCTTGATCCGATCTATTGCGACACCAGCCCCTGCACCCTGCGCTTGGTCCAGGACCTGGGCGAAGTCCGTCTCGATATGTACGACCCGGTGCGCTTCATCCGCACCCACCTGATGCAGCGCCTGGACTTCACCCCACAGGACGCGCCGATCGCCGTGCACGTGACCTGCAGCACCCAGCACCTGGGCGAAAGCCAGGCACTGATCGACCTCGCCCGACGCTGCAGCAACAACGTCGTCATCCCCGAAGGCATCCACTGCTGCGGCTTCGCCGGCGACAAAGGCTTCACCACCCCGGAACTCAACGCCCACTCCCTGCGCAGCCTGAAGGACGCCGTGCAGTACTGCAGCGAAGGCATCTCCACCAGCCGCACCTGCGAAATCGGCCTGACCCAACACGGCGGCATCGACTACCACAGCCTGGTCTACCTCGTAGACCGCGTAACCCAACCCCGCCCCTTGTAGGAGCTGGCTTGCCAGCGAAAAACGTCAACGATAACGCGCCTCCGTTGACGCCCTTCGCCAGCAAGCCCACCCCTCCCCCCATCAACCAAGCAAAAAAAAACCGAATTCCTACGCCCGGCTATAGTCATTTAGCTAAGCCCTGCCAAAGAGCTTAAAGCCCCCCTCGGCCAGCAGCCCCATCGACCGGCCGCACCGAGCCCTCATGCACAAGGAGATACCCATGAAGCACTCTGCATTGGCTGGAATGTTCATCACCGCGGCACTGTTGGCCTCACCGGTGTTTGCTGCGGAAGATCTGTGCGCCACCAACATCCAGAAACTCCAGAATACCGTCGACGCCGGGATGGCTGTCGGTGAAAACTCCCTCGACAACGTCAAAGCTGCATTGGACAAAGCCAAAGCAGCCCAGGCTGCCGGCAACGACAAGGACTGCATCGCCATCTCCACCGGCATGCTGGAAAAAATCCAGCTCCGCGAACCTAGCAAAGGCTGATGCATGCGCAGGCCAACCTTCGGGTTGGCCTTATCCCCCGCGTTGGCGTACACTACGCAGGCTTGCTGCTCAAAATGTTTCGCAGAGCAGCAGGCTCGGGGCCGTTTTGGATTCGACGCTGGTTGCGAAACTTTAGGTGCATGCCGAGTTGGTAACAGAACTCGTAAATCCACTGTTGCAACTTCTTATAGTTGCCAATGACGAAAACTACGGCCAGGAATTCGCTATCGCTGCGTAAGCAGCCTTAGATCCTGAGCTTCTGGTACCTTCGGGTCCAGCAATCACCAGGGGATGTCTGTAAACCCAAAGTGATTGTCATATAGAACAGAATCGCCGTGCAGTACGTTGTGGACGAAGCGGCTAAAACTTACACAACTCGCCCAAAGCACCCTGCCCGTCGGGTCGCTGAGGGTTAACTTAATAGACACGGCTACGCATGTAGTACCGACAGCGGAGTACTGGCGGACGGGGGTTCAAATCCCCCCGGCTCCACCAAATGATCCAAAAAAGACGTCCACGGACGTCTTTTTTTGTGCCTCAAATCCAGTAAATACACGGATCTCAGCGCTGCCAGGGGCTTTTGAATTCCCGCATACCCAGACAATTCCCCGGCACCATCAACCATGATCAGGTACCTGCTATCACCCGCAGCAAACCTTCCACCTCAGTTAGCGCTGGAGCATGGGCTCCGGGATAGCGGCAAGAGATGGAGGCGCAAGCCGCTGAAAATCGCAGGCGCGCGCTCAAGTCTGAGATCCCCAGCAAGTCCGCCGCCAACCAACCCGCCATACAAGCGTCTCCTGCTCCCACCGTGTCTTGCACTTTCACGGCAATAGCCGGCTGCTCGAGTTGGCTGTCCGGGGTGTGGAGAATCATCCCGTGCTCCCCTCGGGTAAACAAGATATGCGCCTGAGGGTTGAGAGCGCGAAGCTCATCCATTGCCTGGTGTTCGGTCAGCCCTGGATAAATGTGCCGAAGGTCTTCGTCGGAAAGCTTAATCATGTCAGCAAGGGTCGTCATCGTAGGGAAGGTATGCTCCCGATAATGGCCATCCATTAAATTGCGCCAGTTCGGATCATAACTAATCCGTTTACCCGCTTCTTTTGCCTGCTGAGCAATGTTAACCAGCCTGTCTGCGAGTGGCTGTCGAGCCAAACTGATGCAGCTGAAATGACACAGCTCTGCTTGGTTGATCCATCCCTCGGGCATTAGATCGGGATCAAAAAACAGATCGGCATCTCCAGCAAAAAAGTATTTTGGAGGGCTGCTTGATGGAACGATGGCGACCAAAGGAGTTCGGTCTACCCGTTGGATAAACCTCATATCCAACGCTGCCGCTTCCGACTGCAAAACTATCTCGTCACCCAGTGAGTCCATGCTCACCGACCCAGCAAAAGCGCAGCCAACACCCAAGCGACTTAGCGCTCGTGCAACGTTCCATGGAGCACCACCTGGGTAGCCCTTCCACTGTCCAGGAGTGCCTTGGACAAGGTCGGTCAGAGCTTCGCCAAATACTAATGCGCGCGGCAATACCATCGTCATTTCCTCAATACTTTTTCGTAGGTAACTGCTGGCTAATCAGCTTCGACCGGTAATCACTGACTCAATACGCCTTGGCGTCTTGGTGTTGGCCGGACGCGTTCAAGTATTAAAACCAGGTTTCCATCTGTATGCCGTACTGCCACACGCCTCCAGCACTGAAGTCCGACCTGCCGAAGGAGTCAGAGGTGCTGTATCTGTCCAGGTCCGAAGACCAGTCCATGAGGCTTGCGAACACGCGCAGTTCGGGACGTGTGAGCAGGTCGCCAACATCCGGCTTGAATGTCGGGGCGATGGTGAATTTCCAGAAGTCACCGTCGACCGCATTACGTTGCAGGTAGCCCTTGGGGTCGAGGTCCATGGTTTGCCAGCTCACTTCGTAGGCCATCTCGAAATTGCGGTTGATTTCATTGGCCAACCGTACGTTCAGGGTCATCCAGCGGTAATCGTCACCCTTGACGTACCGGTCCTTGCTTTGCTCGGCCAACAGGCTGGGGCCGATGCGCCAGCCCGGCGCGATCGGTGTCTCGCCGTAAACCGCCAATCGCAGAGCGCGGGCGTCGTCGATCAGTTCGCCATCCGAGCCGATGTTCTTGACCTCTGCCCCCAGGCCTTGCCCATAGAGCAGCGCCGTCTTGAAGAAGCCTTGCCGGCCGAAAAAGTCTTTCTGGTGATTGACCAGCATGCTCTGCAAACCGGAATCCGCAGGCGACAGACCCGCTTCATTGCTGCGGATGGAAATGTCGTTTTTCTTTGCACCAATGGCATTGAACATCCACTGCCACTGCCCCCTGTCGAAGAACTGGTTGGAAGTCAGGATGTAGCTTTCCACATCGGCATCGACACCGCCCTCACTGAAATCGCCGTAGTTACGCCCGACCAGGGAGTAATTCGAACGCCAGTCCGGGTTCATCTGCACATCGTAGATGCCACCGCCGGTGCCGGCCAGGAAGACGACGTCCGAGTCCAGCCAGTGGATATCGAAGTTATCCCGGTCGAATCGTTTGCCTGCCCACAAGGTGGAGTTCTCGAACACGGAGTTGCCCTTGAAGGCGGCGAGATGATCGAGTTCAGTGAATACCTGACGCACGTTGAGGTTGCTCTCGTCGGCCGTCCAGTCGTTGGAACTCTCCACGCCATCGGCGATGGACACGGTGAATTTGGCACGGGTGCCGTTTTGCGCATAGGTCTCTTTCGACAGGTCTATGCGCATGTACGTGTCGTCTTCGTTGCCAAGTCGTCCGACGGCACCACCGACTGAACCGGCAGGGGTTGTGTAAGGGCCGCCACGACCACCACCGAGCCCATCGTTGACCAGCAATCCGGAACGGGCATAGCCCTTGAAGCTGAAGCCGTCGGTGAGATGTCCGCTGCTGCCCTGTTTTTCCAGGCTTTGCTGACGGGCTTCGAGTTTTGCCACTCGGGTGTCCAGGGCCGGCGCCGAACTGGCTGCAGCCGTCGACGCTGCGGGCTGCAAGGCGGGAGTGGCCAGTTTGATCTGTTGCAATTCTCTGGCAAGTGCCTGGGTTTGCTGCTCGGCGGCGGCAGCGCGTTGTTCCGCTGCACTGGCACGGGCTTCAAACGCGGCCATGCGTTGTTCCAGCGTCGCGGCCTGGGAGGTTGCCGCCGAGGTGCCAAGCACACCTGCGAGTAGCCAGCTTGATGCTTTCTGCATGTGGATTTCCTGTGTTGTTTTTATTGTTGTTGCTGCCGCGACTGGCCTTTTTTCGCGAATGACGATTTGTCAGAAACCACGAAAAAAAGGATGCCTCATCGCAAATACGCTGCTACATTTGGCGATGTTAACGTTAACTTTTATAAAAACAAAAATAAAGGGGCCTTTATGAAACTGCTCAAATCTCTCTTTCCAGCAGCACTGCTCACCCTCTGTGCCGGGCTTCCCTCCCTCTCGAACGCAGCCGATCTGACGATCTCCTGCGGTGCGGTGGGTGCGGAATTGCAACTGTGCAAGGAGGCTGTCGAGGCATGGTCAAAACAGACCGGTCACCATGTCGAGGTGGTTTCCACGCCGAATTCGGCGACCGAGAGGTTGTCGTTCTACCAGCAGATCCTCAGTGCGCAGTCCGCCGACATCGACATCATTCAAATCGATATGGTCTGGCCTGGGATGCTCGCCAAACACCTGATGGATCTGCGCGAGGTGCTGCCAGCCAATGCAACCCAAGGCTATTTCCAGGCACAGGTGGATAACGCCACGGTGAACGGACGGCTGGTGACGATGCCGTGGTTTACCGACTCGGGTTTGCTGTATTACCGCAAGGACTTGCTCGAGAAGTACAACCTGCCGGTTCCCCAGACGTGGGAGGAAATGACCGCTACCGCCAGGAGTATTCAACAGGCCGAGCGCACGGCCGGGAACCCCAATGCGTGGGGTTACATCTTTCAAGGGCGCGCCTACGAAGGCCTGACCTGCAATGCGCTGGAGTGGATCAGCAGCCAACCGGAAGGCGGGCTGGTCAATTCACGAGGCGATATCGTGGTCAACAGTCAGGCCTCGAGAACGGCGCTGACCCTGGCGAAAAGCTGGGTCGGCGACATCTCCCCACGGGGCGTGCTCAATTACACCGAGGAAGAAGGCCGTGGCGTATTCCAGTCGGGAAATGCGCTGTTCATGCGTAACTGGCCGTATGTCTGGGCCTTGGTGCAAAGCCAGGACAGCGCCGTAAAAGACAAGGTCGGCGTCGCGCCCCTGCCCCGCGGCGGCGATGCTGGCAGCCATGCATCAACCCTCGGTGGCTGGGGCTTGGCGGTATCGCGTTACAGCGCCCAGCCAAAACTTGCCGCCGAGCTGGTGAGCTACCTGAGCAGTGCCCAAGAGCAAAAACGTCGTGCCCTGATAGGCGCCTATAACCCGGTTGTCGAGTCGCTCTACCAGGACCCCGAATTGCTCGCGGCAATGCCTTACTACAGCCAACTGCACAGCATTCTCAACGCTGGAGTCATGCGCCCCGCCTCAGTCACTGCCGATCGCTATCCACGGGTCTCCAATGCGTTCTTCGATCGAGTGCATGGCGTGCTGGCGGGCGAGCTGCCTGTTGATCAGGCGCTGGCCGACCTGGAAAGCGAACTCACACGCATCAAACGCCGGAACTGGTAAGTCAAAGGAAGGAAACCACCATGTCTGTCTCCGCTACCCATGCCCCCGGTGACGAGCTCCTGCTCACCCGGGAAACGCCCGTACAACGTCGCCGAGTGCGCGCTGCCTGGTTGTTTCTGACACCCATGCTGCTGTGTCTGGCCCTGGTGGCAGCCTGGCCGCTACTGCGCACATTCTGGTTCAGCCTGACCGACGCCAACCTGGCGGACACCGATGGCGGATCCTTCGTCGGCTTGAGCAATTACCTGTTCCACAACGGTTCCTCCTGGTCGGGCATCCTGGTTGATCCTCAATGGTGGAACGCGGTGCGCAACACCTTGCATTTCACCGTGGTGTCGGTGGGCCTGGAAATCGTCCTGGGATTGCTGGTGGCGTTGCTGCTCAACGTCAAGTTCACCGGACGCTCTCTGGTGCGTGCGTTGATTCTGATTCCCTGGGCAATTCCAACCATTGTCTCGGCGAAAATCTGGTCATGGATGCTGAACGACCAGTTCGGCATCATCAATCACATGATGCTCAGCCTCGGCCTGATTGATGCGCCCCTGGCCTGGACGGCCGATGCGGATCTGTCGATGTGGGCGGTGATTATCGTCGATGTCTGGAAGACCGTACCTTTTGTCACGCTGCTGATGCTGGCGGCCTTGCAGATGTTACCGAGCGATTGCTACGAGGCCGCCAGGGTCGATGGCATTCACCCGCTGAGGGTGTTCTGGCGTGTCACGCTTCCCCTGCTGATGCCCGCCCTGCTGGTGGCGGCGATCTTCCGCATCCTCGACTCGCTGCGGGTATTCGACGTTATCTACGTGCTGACCTCGAACTCATCGAGCACCATGAGTATGTCGGTCTACGCCCGCCAGCATCTGGTGGAGTTTCAGGACGTCGGCTACGGCAGCGCGGCCTCGACGCTGCTGTTCCTGGTGGTTGCGGTCATCGCCCTGCTTTACCTCTACCTCGGACGTCGTCAATTGGAGGTGCGCTCATGAGCCCGCGTCTACTGAAAAAAGCACTGTTGCGCCTCGGTTTCTGGTGCCTGATCGGGGTATTGCTGCTGTATGCGGTCTTCCCTTTCTACTACGCCATCGTGACGTCGCTGAAGCCGTCCAGCGCCTTGTTCGAGGTGAGCTACTGGATCAAAAACCCCGACTTCTCCAATTACGCTGCAGTGCTGCATCAAGCCTCGTTCCTGCAGGCAATCGGTAACTCGCTGGTGGTTGCTCTGTCCGTGGTGATGCTGGCGCTATTCCTCAGCCTGACCGCCGCCTATGCCTTGGGCCGGGTGAAGTTCCGTGGCCGCGGCGTGGTCTTGATGATGGTCCTGGGCGTGTCGATGTTTCCCCAGGTCGCGGTGCTGTCGGGGCTATTCGAGGTGATTCGCGCGCTGGGCCTGTACAACACGTCCTGGGCATTGATCCTGAGCTACACGATTTTCACCCTGCCCTTCACCGTCTGGGTACTGACTACGTTCATGGGACAACTGCCCCACGAACTGGAGGAAGCGGCAATCATGGATGGCGCGTCCCCCTGGGTCACGTTGACCCGGGTGCTGTTGCCGCTGCTCTGGCCCGCACTGGTCACCACTGGCTTATTGGCGTTCATCGCCGCGTGGAACGAGTTCCTGTTTGCCCTGACCTTCACCCTCACCGACACGCAACGCACAGTGCCGGTCGCCATTGCCCTGATTTCCGGCGGCAGCCCCCACGAGTTGCCTTGGGGGTTGTTGATGGCCGCCTCGGTGCTGGTCACCGTCCCACTGGTGATTCTGGTGTTGATCTTCCAGCGCCGAATCGTTTCCGGTCTCACTGCCGGCGCGTTAAAGGGTTGATGCCCAACAAAGACAAGGAACAGCATCGTGATCAAATTGAAGCTAGACAACGTGAACAAACAATTGGGCGGCGCGCGGATTCTGCGCGACGTCAGCCTCGAAATCGCGGCGGGTGAATTCGTGGTGTTCGTCGGTCCTTCGGGCTGCGGAAAGTCGACCCTGCTGCGACTGATCGCCGGCCTGGATTCGATCTGCGGCGGCGACCTGCTGATCGACGGGCGGCGGGTCAACGACCTGGAGCCACGCGAACGTGGCGTCGGCATGGTGTTTCAGTCTTATGCGCTGTACCCGCACATGAGCGTCTACGACAACATCAGTTTTGGTCTCAAACTGGCCAAGACGGAAAAGAGCAGCCTGCGCGAACGCGTGCTGAAAACTGCGCAAATCCTGCAATTGGACAAACTGCTGCAACGCAAGCCAAGGGAGCTGTCTGGAGGACAACGTCAGCGCGTGGCCATGGGCAGGGCCATGGCGCGGGAACCGGACATTTTGTTGTTCGATGAGCCGCTCTCCAACCTGGATGCATCCTTGCGCGTACAGATGCGCAACGAAATCGCCCGGCTGCATGATCGGCTGGGCTCGACCATGATCTATGTCACCCACGATCAGGTTGAAGCGATGACCCTGGCCGACAAAATTGTCGTGCTCAATGGTGGTCGCGTCGAACAGGTCGGCTCACCGCGCGAACTCTATGAGCGCCCGGCCAGCCGCTTTGTCGCAGGCTTCCTGGGTTCTCCCACGATGAATTTTCTGCCCGCCCTCCTGCTGGCGCCCGGCGAAAACAGCCTGGTCGATACCCTTGTATGGGGCATCACGTCCCTGCCCTTCGACAGCTCGAATCTGGCGCCGAGCACGCCGCTGAGCCTGGGGATTCGCCCGGAGCACATGTCACTCAAAGCGGCCACGGGCAGCAGCGGCATTGCCGTGACCGGGGTTGAATACCTGGGCAGCGAAACCTATGTGCACCTCAAGACAGCGCAGGACGAACCGCTGGTTTGTCGTTGCGAGGTCAGCGCCGGATGGCAAGTCGGCGACCGGGTCGAGCTGCAACTGGAGATCGCCCATCTGCACCTGTTCGACGCCGACGGCACGGCCTTGAAGCGCCACCCACAGACGATTGAAACCCCATCAGATGGCGCCCCTCTGCGCTCGGTAAGAGCAGGCGTCCTATGACTGAGTCCTTGAATCCCATGAGTGTTCCCATGTCTGGTGCCCTTGAGCTTGCGCAGCATGCGCTGCGTGACGGCCTGTCTCGCGTCATCCACGATTATCGACCCGGTTATCACATTGCCCCTCCAGTGGGCTGGATGAACGACCCTAACGGGGTCGTGTACTTTCGTGGCGAATATCACGTTTTCTATCAGCATTACCCGTTCGACGCGAAATGGGGCCCGATGTATTGGGGGCATGCAAAGAGTGCCGATCTGGTCCATTGGCAGCATCTGCCCATTGCATTGGCACCCGGCGATGACTTCGACCGTGACGGCTGTTTTTCCGGTAGCGCGGTGGTCTGTGGCGATACCCTGGCGCTGATCTACACCGGGCACACCTGGCTGGGGGAAGTCGGTGACGAGCGTTTCATCCGTCAAGTCCAGTGCCTGGCCACCAGCAGCGACGGCATCCGGTTCGTCAAGCATGGCGTCGTTATCGAGCGCGCGCCGCAAGACGCTATCATGCATTTTCGTGACCCCAAGGTATGGCAGGAGAATGACGCCTGGTACCTGATTGCCGGCGCCCGCCTGGGCGATGTGCCGTTGCTCCCGCTGTACCGTTCCACGGATCTGCATACCTGGGAGTTCCTCGACTATGTGTCCAGCGGCAGCGAGGGTGATGGCTATATGTGGGAGTGCCCGGATCTGTTCCGACTGAACGGACGCGATGTGCTGCTGTACTCTCCCCAGGGCATGCAATCCGAAGGTTTCGACCGGCTCAATAAGTACCAGACCGGTTATCGAGTGGGCCGACTCGACAGCGAATGGCACTTCACGGGCGGACCTTTTATCGAGCTGGATAACGGCCATGATTTCTATGCCGCGCAAACCCTAATCGCCGCCGACGGTCGGCGCCTGGTGTGGGCGTGGCTCGACATGTGGGAAAGCCCGATGCCGAGCCAGGCCCATCACTGGTGTGGCATGCTCGGTTTGCCGCGCGAACTGGAACTGTGCGCCGATCGTCTTTACATGTATCCGGCACGAGAACTCACCGCTCTGCGCAAAGCGCCATTGCCGGGTACGCCGTGGTGGGATGAATCGGGAACCCGCTGGGTGCCGGAAGTGAATGGCGACATGCTCGAAATCCATGTGCATCTGGATCTGCTCGACTGCACCGGGCACTTGGGCGTCGCCTTGCGTTGCAGTGAGGACGGCCAAGAGGAGACGCTGCTCTACTACGATGCGGCCCTGCATCGACTGGTGCTTGACCGCAGCCGCTCGGGTGCCCAAGTCAGCGGTCAGCGCAGCGTGGCGATAGACCCTGCACAGGAGCGCCTGGAGCTGCATGTGTTCCTCGATCGCTCGTCCATCGAGGTGTTCGACGAAAACGGGCACTTCACCCTCAGCAGTCGCCTTTATCCGCGGCCAGACAGTCTGGGCGTGAAGCTGCTTGCCAGTGGAAGTGGCGGGCGCGTCTCCATTCCCAAGGCATGGCCTCTTGCCTCGGGCTGGTTGTGAGGCGCGTCATTCGGGTCGCGAGAAGCGCGGGGCATGTGGCATGATTCTGCGTCAACCTGACAGGTTTCGCCTCGCATGACTTCAGTGAAAGACGTTGCACAGCTGGCCGGCGTGTCTCTGATGACCGTTTCTCGAGCGCTCAATAATCCGGAAAAGTTGAGCCCCGAAACCCTGCAGCGGGTGCGCCAAGCGATTGATGAACTGCAATTCGTGCCGAGCCTGTCGGCGCGCAAAATGCGCGGCGACAATCTCCAGTCCCGAACCATTGGTGTGTTCGCGCTGGACACCGCGACCACACCGTTCGCGGTCGAGCTGCTGCTGTCCATCGAACAGACCGCACAGCAAGCCGGCTGGAACGTCTTTATCCTCAACCTGTTGAGCAACCCGCCCACCGACCAGAACATCGACCTGATGTTGTCGCACCGTCCCGACGGGTTGATCTTCAGCGCCATGGGGTTTCGCCAGGTGTGCATTCCCGAGCGTTTGAAGAGCAAACCCCTGGTACTCGCCAATTGCATGGCGGATGACAGTCAGTTGGTCAGTTATGTGCCAGACGACGAAATGGGGCAGTATCGGGCCGTACACCACGCGTTGAGCCTCGGCTATAAGCGTCCCCTGTGTATCAATCTTCCAAGACAGAGCCTGGCCTGGGGCCTGCGACAAAAAGGCCTGCAGCGTGCCTGTGAGGCATTCGGCCTGGCGCCTGACGCACTCCTGCAATACGACCTTTCCGATCATGACGCCTATGGTGAAACCGCAGCCATCCTCGACCGACACCTCATCGACGGTCGCCCGCAATTCGACATTCTGATCTGCGGCAACGACCGCATTGCCTTTTGTGCCTATCAGCTGTTGTTCGGCCGTGGCCTGAAAATTCCCGACGATGTCGCCGTGCTCGGCTACGACAACATGATCGGTATCGCCGAGCTGTTCATCCCGCCGCTGACCACAGTGCAACTGCCATATTATGAGATCGGTCGCCAGGCTGCCCGGCACCTGATCGAGACCCTTGAGGTATCGGGAAGCCAGCCAGTCGATTGTCCATTGGTGGTCAGGTCATCACTATAAGAATGAGATGATTCGGTGATAGCGCGCTTGCGGTTACCCGGTGCGAACGGACAGTCCCCAATCGACATGGGGCGAGAAAAATCTTTTCGCCGCTACCGGCCACCCTCTGGCTAACCCCCGTATCCCTGCTAGCGTTCCACTCACTCCAGCACGCCACGCAGGGCCGCCATGACCACCCTCAAAGATCGCCTGAAACAAGGCAAGGAAGCACGCAAAGACTGCCCACGCAGTTCCCAGGCCCTGCACGCAAAAAGCGAGCGCGATCCGATTCCGTTGATCAAGGCGTCGAGTGAGGGGCGGGTGCAGTCGTTGGTGGCTTTGCGGTATGGGCGGATGCTGGTGTCGCCTTTTACCTTTTATCGCGGCAATGCGTTGTTGCAGGCCCACGATTTGTCGAAGACGCCGGATATGGGGTTGCGCTCGATTATTTGTGGGGATTGTCATTTGATGAATTTCGGCGGATTTGCCACGCCGGAGCGCAATCTGTTGTTCAGCGTCAACGATTTCGACGAGGTGCATCCCGGGCCCTGGGAGTGGGATTTGAAACGGCTGGTGGCGAGTTTTCTGATTGCCGCTCGCGATTTGCGTCATGGCGCAACGGTGGAGGAAACGGTCTGTCGAGAGTTGATTGGCGCCTATCAGCGCAGCATGGCGACGTGCGCCGAGCAAAGCGCGCTGGAGATCTGGTACGACTCCATCAGTTACGAAGACCTGCTGCAGCGGGCGCAGTCGGAGACCACCCTGCAGCATGTGCAGCGTGCAGTCGATAAGGCAGCGCGGCGCACCCATGCCGAGTTGCTACCGAAGATCTGCGAGCGCGATGCCCAGGGCCGGTTGTTGATCCGCGATGACCTGCCGGAGATTTTCCATCTGCATAACACCACCACTTTGCTCGATGCCGAGGATGAATGGTTGCGCCTGGCCGATTGGCGTCCGCTGTACGACACCCTGATGCGCGATTATCGCGGGACGCTGGCCGGGGATCGCCGGGAGTTGCTGGCGCGTTTCGAGGTGCAGGATCTGGCGTTCAAAGTGGTCGGCGTCGGCAGTGTCGGCACCCGCTGCATGGTGGCGTTGCTGACCGACAATCAGGAGCGTCCGCTGTTTCTGCAAATCAAGGAGGCCCGGCGCTCGGTGCTGGCCGACTACGTCAAAAACAAATCCCGGGTGCGCCACAACGGGCAGCGGGTGGTGGAGGGGCAGCGTTTGATGCAGTCCGCCAGCGACCTGTTCCTCGGTTGGACCAGCGGCCCTCACGGTCGGCACTTTTACCTGCGCCAGTTGCGCGACATGAAAATCTCGGCGGAGCTGGAGACCTTCGATGCCGAGACCTTCTGCGCCTATGCAAGAACCTGCGGCCGCGCACTGGCCCGAGCCCACGCCAAGGCCTCCGGGCAGGCCGCGTTGATCAGCGGCTACATCGGCAAAAGCGACACCCTCGCCGACGCACTGTTCAAATACGCCCAAGCCTACAGTGACCAGAACGAGCAGGATTTCGAGCGTTTCCAGCACGCCTGTCGCACGGGCCGTTTGCTGGCGCGTTCGGAAGCCGATTTCGCCGCCGACCATCTGCCCTGATACCGACGACGAAACGCAAGCTGTCACAGGGCGTTCACTATTTGTTCAGATTCGCCGCCCTATACTTCCAGCCCTCCCGCACTCGCCTCCGGTAGCCCAAAGCACATGACGCGCCCTGCCCCGCTGCTGTTTCTGCTCGCTGCCCTGTTGTTCTTCTTCGCCCTCGGCAACCACCAACTGCAAGGCTCCACCGAAGCACGGGTGGCCGGCATCGCCATGCAGATGCACCTGGACAATGACTGGGTGACCCCACGCCTGTTCGGCCAACCTTTCCTGGAAAAACCACCGCTGAGCCTGTGGCTTGATGCCGGCGCCATTCGGGCGTTCGGCGGCACGCCTTGGGCGGTGCGCCTGGCTTCAGCGTTTGCCGGGCTGTTCAGCGTGATGCTGCTGTACGCCATGTTGCGCCGCTTAGGCAGGCCCAGGGAGATCGCCTGGACCGCCACAATTCTGCTGGCGACCATGGCCAGTTACTGGGTCAACTCGCGCAGCGTCGGTGAAGACGCGTTGCTGGCACTGGGTGTGAGCATGGCGCTGCTGGCGTTTTTTCAAGGGCATCGCCGGGCGACACTGGGCAATGCTGCGCTGTTTGTCGGCGGTATCGCCATCGCAACCTTGAGCAAAGGCGTACTTGGCCTGGCGATGCCGGGGGTGGTGATCTTTGCCTATCTGCTGTGTACAAGCCTGCTCGACAAACGCCTCAAGCCCGGTGACTGGCTGCGTCCTGGACTGTTGACGCTGCTGGGGCTGATTCCCTTGCTGATCTGGCTATTGGTGCTCTATCAGCGCGGCGGCTCGGCGGCGGTGGCCGAAGTGTTGCTGACCAACAGCGTCGGACGTTTCAGCGGTTCGTTCGTCGAGGCCGGGCACTACGAGCCCTTCTATTACTACCTGGCAAAACTGCCGGAAGCCTTCCTGCCGTGGAACATTTTGGTGTACCTGGGGCTGTGGCACTTTCGCAAAAGCCTGGCGAGCAACCGCTACCTGCTGTTCTTCAGCCTGTGGCTGCTGGCCGAGTTCGTCATGCTGTCGCTGGCGTCGAGCAAGCGCACGGTGTACCTGATGTCGCTGACACCTGCGGCGGCGGTGATCGCCGCGGAATATGCCGCAGTACTCTATGAGCGCTTGCGCCAGCACACTCAGGGTACGGGGCTGCTCGGCAAAGTCGCCCGTCAGCGTCGTTATCTGGCCATCGGTCTACTCGGCCTGATCATCCTCGCCTACCTGGCCGCCGCCCAATGGGCCGCGCCCCGGGCCGATCGCAAGCTGTCGTTCCTGCCACTGACCGAGCAGATCCAGACACTGCAAGCCAAAGGTAACGAGGTGGCACTGTTTCAGGCCAACGAACGCACGGCCGGGGCGACGGTGTTCTACACCCACAGCCTGCTCAAGGATTTGCAGACTGACGACGAGCTCAACCGCTTCCTCGCCGCTTCGCCGATTCACGTGGCGCTGATTGCCAGTGATAGCGAACCGGCGCCGCCGCTTAAAGTGTTAAAGCAGATGAGGGTGGGGCGTCAGGCGTATTACTTCGTAGGGCAGTAAAGCTCTGCAGCTTCACGTTCGGCAGACTCACGCACCGGCACATCCAGCCGCGCCCGACCATAAAACGCCAGCGCCGTCAGCAGGCACGACAGCCAGACGAAGATCCCCGCCCAGAAGGTGTGGGACATGTAGTGCCAGCCTTGCAGAACCCGCGTGGTGCCATAGATGAAGCCCAGCAGCAGTGAGCCCCAGAGGATCGCCTTGGCGAAGCGCCATTGATGACGGCGGGCGACGAAGTAGAGGGCGAGCATGGTAAAGCCGCCCGAGGCGTGGCCGCCGGGCCAGCAGCGGCCTTCGCCGGCTTCGTGGAACAACTGGAAGTTGTTGTACCACTCGATGTGCGGAAGTTGGCCGCCGTACAGAGTGGTTTCAATCGGGCAATAGACGCTGGTGTGGGCCTTGAGGAAGTGGATCACCCCGGTGCAGAGGGCGAAGGCAAACACCACGAACCAGAAGTCGCGACGATGTTCATGGGTGAAACGCAGCAACGGGCCAGCCTTGCTGCGCTCCAGAAAGTTGCCCAGGCGCGGGTGCTTGTGCGGCTTGATGCGCGGCCAGACGAAGGACAACAGCCCGCCGATCAGGGCAATTTCCGCGGTCCAGTTCGGCACGATCCGCGCCCACTTGTGGGTGAACTGCTCGAAAATGCGGATGTGGTCGATGGGGAATGTCTGGCTCAGCGGATCGAACAACAGGTTGCTGAACGCAATGTCGATACGGGTCATGTCGAACAGCATGAACACCGCCGCCGCACACAGCAGCGGTACACCGAAATTCACCCAATAGAATCGCTGGCGCGCAAAGATCTGCATCGAGTTTCTCATTTGAGAGGGGTGGATGATGGATTGAACACGGCGCGCCAGTCCGAGGCGTCGAGGTAGCCCACCCACTGTGACCGGGTGTTGCCCTTGGCCGTGGAGAGGAACAGCGCCGAGCCGTAACCGAAGGTCGAATTCGGCACCTTCAATTGTTTTTCCAGCTCGGCCATGCATTCGCTATGGGTCACCAGCACCAGATTGCGTCCGGCGACCTTGTGCGCCAGGGCATCACGCAACAGCGTGCCCTTGCAGTTGAACAACCAGTCCTGATTGGCGGTGGTCGAGTTGAACATGTAGCTGGAGGTTTGCACGGCACGCAGCAGCGGGCTGTTGTAAATATCGGTATGGGCCAGCCCCAGGCGTTCGAATTGCGCGCCCAGGCCCACGGCCACGCTGCGCGCGCGGTCGGTGATGCCGTCGGCGGCATTCAGGCAGGGCGCCTTGGAGTGGTCACAACGCTCGACATGCCGCACCAGCACGATCATCCCGCCCGCCGCCCAATCCGCCTGCAACTGCGCCAGCCCCGATGGATTGCCCTGGCCCAAGTTGACTACCGCAGCCGGGCGCGTCAGATAGACCGTTGCCGCCAGCACGCACAGCGCCAGCAGCAGGGTCATCAGGGTGTTTTTGTAACGTCGGATGTCCGCCAGCCCAAAACTCGGCCGAACATTGACCGCTTCGATTCTTGATGCCACGCCCTTATCGCCTCTATCGCTGCGCCACGTTGAACAGCCAACGCCTATAACGCCAGTGTGGCCGGACAATAACGACAGGCAGGTTGAAGGCCGGTGAAATGAATGTGAAAAAAAACGTGACGGGCGATCGCCCCCGCCAACCGTCTGGCGGCTCGTGACAAAAACCGGTTCAGCAATCGCCCAGGCTGCCGATACAGGCGATCTACACCCCCCTTGCTGGCTACGAAAAACAACAACTTCCAGCCCACCGACGATCAAGAAGCGCAACGTTCCTGGAGGAATTGTTTATGAATAGCTGGTTCGCCAATATCAGCGTCAACCTCAAGCTGGGCCTGGGTTTTGGCCTGGTCCTCGCCCTGACCTGCATCCTCGCCCTCACCGGCTGGACCAGCCTGGGCGGGCTGATCGACCGCAGCAACTGGATGAGCGACATCACCCAGCTCAACGCCGGCCTGACCAAGCTGCGCATCACCCGCCTGCAATACATGCTGGCCAACGGCGACGAAACCGTGGCGCAGACCGTGCAGGCGTCCCTTGATGATTTCAAGGCCCAGCAGCAGTCGCTCCTGGCCTCGTTCAAAAGCCAGGACAATCTCAAGCTGCTCAGGGAGCAGGCGGTGGTCATCGACGCCTACCAGCAGTCGCTGAACAAGATGCGCAATGCTTACCGCACCGCGAGCAGTGCGCGCCAGGCCATGGCCGATAACGCCGAAAGCGCTACCACCCTGATCAACGATTTCAGCACCCGTGTGCGTCAGATGCCGTTGAGCGATCAGCGCTTCGAGCAGTTCCAGGCCATTTCCGAGGCCAAGGAACAGTTCCTGCTGGCCCGTTATGAAGTGCGTGGCTACATCGCCGACAGCAACCCGGCTAACGAGCAAAAAGCCGCCGCACAATTGGATGCCGCGCTGGCCAGCCTGAAGTCGCTGAGCAGCCATTTCTTCGACAGCCACGCCGATGCCCTGCGTCAGCTGGAGCAAGCGCTGACCCGCTACCGCAGCGCGGTGCAGGCGTATAAAGCGGCCACCGGCGAAGCAATCACCGCGCGCCAGGAAATGACCGTGCAAGGCAGCGACATCGTCACCCGCAGCGATGCGCTGTATCAGATTCAACTGGATCGCCGCGACAGCGAAAGCGCCCAGGCCCGCACCCTGCAGTTGATCAGCACCCTGCTGGCGCTGTTGGTCGGTGTGCTCGCCGCCGTGCTCATCACCCGCCAGATCACCCGCCCGCTGCAGGAAACCCTGGCGGTGGTCGAACGCATTGCCGGTGGCGACCTGACGCAGAATATTCGCGTCACCCGTCGCGACGAGTTGGGTGTCTTGCAGCAAGGCATCGTACGCATGGGCGTGACTTTGCGCGACTTGATCAGCGGCATTCGCGACGGCGTTACCCAGATCGCCAGTGCCGCGGAAGAGCTTTCAGCGGTGACCGAAGAAACCAGTGCCGGAGTCAACAGCCAGAAGGTCGAGACCGATCAGGTCGCCACCGCGATGCACGAAATGACTGCCACCGTGCAGGAAGTCGCACGTAACGCCGAGCAAGCATCGCAAGCTGCTGCGGCCGCCGATGGCGAAGCCCGTCAAGGCGATCGGGTGGTCAACGAAGCAATCACCCAGATCGAACGCCTGGCCGACGAAGTGGCGCGTTCCACCGAAGCCATGAGCGTGCTGCAGAAGGAAAGTGACAAGATCGGCAGCGTGATGGACGTGATCAAAGCCGTTGCCGAACAGACCAACCTGCTGGCGCTGAACGCCGCCATTGAAGCTGCGCGGGCCGGTGAAGCCGGGCGTGGGTTCGCCGTGGTTGCCGACGAAGTACGCGGCCTGGCGCAGCGCACGCAGAAGTCCACCGAAGAAATCGAAGGCCTGGTGGCCGCGTTGCAGAACGGCACCCAGCAAGTGGCGACGGTGATGGGCAACAGCCGTAGCCTGACCGACAGCAGCGTCGAGCTGACGCGCAAGGCCGGGCTATCCCTGGAGAACATCACCCGCACGGTGTCGAACATTCAGTCGATGAACCAGCAAATCGCCGCTGCCGCCGAGCAGCAAAGCGCTGTGGCCGAAGAGATCAGCCGCAGTATCGTTAACGTCCGCGACGTCTCCGAACAGACCGCCGCCGCCAGCGACGAAACCGCCGCCTCCAGCATCGAGTTGGCGCGGCTGGGGAATCAGTTGCAAATGATGGTCAGCCATTTCAGGGTTTGACGCGGACGATGGTGGTGTAGCAAACACCGCCATCGCCGGCAGGCCGGCTCCCACAGGGGGTAGTGATCGATCACAAAACCTGTAGGAGCTAGCCTGCTAGCGATGAGGCCATCAGCTACACCGCATCAACTTCATCGCTGGCAGGCCAGCTCCCACAAGGTTCACAGGTCTACCGTGTCCCGCGCTGGCGCAATGCCGACGGCATGAAGTAGGCGTCTTCCGGCACCGGTTGGGCGAAGTCCACGGTGTCGGATTCTTCGTTGTCCAGGTTCTGCACGTAGTAACGACGGGCCTGCAGGTCGTGGAACACGTCCAGCGCACTCCAGGTGGTCGGCAGGTCGTAGAAGTTCTTCAAGTAGCCCATCGACACCCGCCACAACTCCCCGCGCCCGTCGTACTGATCGACCACTGCAGCGCCCCAACTGTCCTCGTCGAGGAACAGGGTGCGCTTGGAATAGATATGCCGTGCCCCGGGCTTCAGCGTGCCTTCGACCACCCACACCCGGTGCAGCTCATAACGGGTGTACTTGGGATTGAGGTGGCCAGGCGTGAGCAGCTCGGCGTACTTCACCTCGGGGCTGGACACCTTGTAGTTGTTGTACGGAATGTAGACTTCCTTCTTGCCCACCAGTTTCCAGTCATAGCGATCCGGCGAGCCGTTGAACAGGTCGGTGTCGTCCGCCGTGCGCAGGCCATCGGACGAAGCAATCGGCGTGTCGTAGGCCAGGTTCGGCGCACGCCGCACCCGACGCTGACCGGCATCGTAGACCCAGGCTTGGCGCGGGTCCTTGATCTGATCCAGGGTCTCATGCACCAGCGCCGCGCCACCGGCCAGGCGCGCCGGGCTTTTCACGAAGGCCAGGTAGTAGAACAGGATGTTCTTCAGATCACCGAACTGGCCGCCTGGGCGGTAGTAGGTGAACAACCCTTCCTGCTGCGAAGTCACCAGGGCGAAGCTGCCGTTGCGCTGCACCGGTGCCTCGGAAGCACGTCGCACCACATAGATCCCGCGATAACGGGTGATGTGGTTCCACAGGGCCTCGACACCGCTTTTTGGCACTGGGAATGGCACGCCACCGTAAGCGTCGGAGAAACCGTTGCCGCCATCGAGCAGCTTCGCCGAGGTGGCGTTTTTCAGGGTGTTGTCATACAGCCATTGCGGCGCCGAACCGGAGCGACGACTTGTGTAGATCGGCATCTGGAAGCTGTCGGGGTAGCTGTTGAACAGGGCGATCTGGCCCGCCGTCAGCTGGCCCTTGTACTGTTCCAGGTTGGCCTTGGTAATGGTGAACAGCGGCTTGTCGCCAGGAAACGGGTCGAGGTGATGTTTGCCTTTGACATAGCCCGTCGGGGCCTGGGTAATGCCGCCGTCCCAGGCCGGAATGGTCCCGGCGGCGTTGCCCGCGCGCTCGGCACCCAGCGGGGTCAGGCTGGTTTTCAATTGCTGGGCTTCCTGGGGTGTCAGCGCCGCCAGTGCGCTACCCGCCGCCAGGCTGAGGACCAGCGCCAGGGTGGTCTTGATCAATCGTGGTGAATGCAGCATTGCGGTTCTCCGAAATAGAGCCAAATGCCCGGGCACAGCGGCGCTCGGGCGATTCGAGGCCTATAAGAAATACTTGAGGTTGAAGCCGATGTTGTCGCGGTCGCGAATGCCGTTGTTCTGGCCGCCGCCGTAGAATTCGGTGTATTGCAGCTCGGCTTCCATACGGTTCTGGTAGTTGGCCTTGACCCCCAGGGTGTAGGCCTTGCGCCCTTCGATATTGTTGCCGGCCTGGTAGCTGTTGCCCTTGAAGTCGTCCTTGTAGACCACATAAGGCGAGACGTTGACCCCGGCGTACACGTCGTTCCAGGTGCCGTTGAACATCGCGGTGTAGCTGTAGGAGTTGCGATTGACCTGGTCGCCACGGTCGCCACCGGACACATAGGAGTAGTTACCTGTGCCCGCGTAGTAACGGCGGCTGCCGTCGTAGGCGGTGTATTGCAGGCTGCTGCCACGCAAGTGCTCGGAGGCCAGCTCGAAGACCCCGAACATCGAGTCGAAGGACAGGCTCGGACCGAAGTTGTAGATGCTGCCCAGCGAGGTGTTGAAGGCTTCGACGCGCTCGGCGTTGTTGATCTGGCTGTCGAGCTGGACCATCTGCCCACCGATGTTGATGGTCTTGCCGGACGCCGCGGCGGCAGCGCCGTTGGCCAAGTCACCGATCAAGTCGTTGGTGGCAGCCACTCCGATTGGCAGGTTCGGTCGATACGCCACTTCACCGAACACCGAGGCCTGGCCGAGGGTGGTGTTGAAGCTGAAACCGTACATGCGGATGTCTTCGGCATAGCGCCGGTGCGCCTGGATGTTGCCCATCACGTCGGCGGTGACCAGGCCGTTGGCCAAGGCCCCGGCCTGACTGCCAGCGACGCCGGACAACAGGTTGGTCAGGGCGTCAATGTCGACGCCCTGGTAACCGCCGAGGTCAGCGGAGATGGTCGGTTCCTTGGCGTGGTAGTTGACCATGTACAGGCCGAATTCGGTGCTGTTGAGCTCCTCGGCGATGTAGCGGAAGGCGAAACCGAACTGGCCGTCGTTGCGCGCGTTGTAGTCCTTGCCCACCGAGGCGACCTTGAGGGTGTTGCCGAACGCCGGCGTCACGCCGTTGGCGTACAGGCCGGTGGTACCCAGCGCCTGCTTGAGGAACGGGTTGTTGCCCAGCGCACCATACAGGTCAATCACGTTGCCGAAGCCCGGTACCGGAGTGTCGAGGGCGGTGCCGGTGAAGTCGTTGTAGGCAGTGTTGCCACCGTCGGCGAACAGATCGGTCTGCGAGTAAAAAGTGCCGACCGGGTCGATGCGGGTTTCTTTCCAGTTGGTCTGGTAGAAACTTTCCATGGTCAGGTTATCGGTGAGGCCGATGTTGAAACTGACCGCCTCCACCGGCATCAGTACTTCCTTGACCTCGGCGCCCGGCAAGCGGTATTTGGCCGCGTCCACCGGGTTGGTGGTGTTGACCCCGCCGCGATAGAAAATCCCCTCACCCCAGTTGAACACCTGACGCCCCAGCCGCGCGGTGACCGGCATTTGTGCCACGTCCCAGTTGCCGTAGACATAGGCGTCGAGCATCTCGATGCGGCTACCGGCGATGTCGCGGGTCTGCTCGGTGAAATGGTCGTCGTGGGGGTTGCTCTGGCTCGGCTGCGACGGGTTGTTGTTGCGGTAATAATCGTTGCGCTTGTCCATCAACTGGGTGTCGTAGAACGCAGTGCCGCGCATGAACACGCCGTAGTTCTGGTAGTTGGCTTCCAGCTCCGAGGTGATCTTGTACACCTCGGAAACCAGGCCGGTGTCGAAGTTGCGATTGCCATCGTTGGTGTTGACGTCATCGTTGGTTTTGTCGCGACCCTGCACCCGCCACAAACGGCCATAGGACAGCGTGCTGTCGAACGAGCCGGTGACCTGATTGTCCAGCACCTTGAACTCGGCCGCCTGCACGCCATCGACCGCGCACAGTTGCAACAGCCCCACCAGCCCTACCCCGGAAATCGCTGCGCCAGACTGGCGTAGTCGAATGTTCATGCGGTGTTCCTCCCTTCCCTGATTTTGTTGTTTTTTTGTCCACATAGCGCCGCTAAAGACCTGCTCACGCCGCACCCTTGTAGGAGCGAGCCTGCTCGCGAAAAACCTGAGAGCGCCGCGTTTTATCCAGAATGTCCGCGTTATCGTTGACCTTCTTCGCGAGCAGGCTCGCTCCTACAGGGGGGGCATCATTTACCCAACCCAGCCCGCACAAAATTGCGGCTATGCGCACCGAAATGCCCCAGCAACTGGAACAGTTGCTGGTTGAGCAACGGATGGTCGTAGTCTTCACGTTGCACCTGATTGCCGGCGCTGAAACTGTTGGTCGCCGGCGCCGTGGCCAGCCATTGGCCGATGGCTTCGTCGAACCCCGCCCCCGCAGCAGCGGACTGGGCGCTGACCACCTCGCGCAGGTAGTCCGCCGAGTACGGCGGATAGACCCCATCCTCGGCGGTGTCGACGTAAGCCTGGAGCATCGGGTGCACCTGCTGCCCGCCTCGCAGCAAGCGATACAGCCAGGCCGCCTGGTATTTCTCGACTTCCATGTGCCGGGTGGCGACGCGCTCGACCGCCGCCAGCTTGTCGTCGCCGTAACCGGCCAGGGCCTTACCCTCCATCAGCAACATGCTCGCCAACTCGACGCCGGGCAGCGGCTTGGCGTGGTACGGCTGGGTCAGGTCCTGGACGTGGTGCAGGCCCCAGCCGAGAAAGCGATAGCCCCAATAGGGATGACCGGTGGCGAACGCCAGGCGCGCCAGGCCCATGTATTGATAGGCGCGCCAGTCCGGCCAACTGCGCGCGAGAAATCCGGCGGCGGCATACACCACCGGGTTTTCGTGGAAGAAGCCCATGTGAAACGGCGCCTGGGAGCTGTACTCAAAACGCTCGTCGCCAAACGACTGCGGGCCGAAGCCATAGAGCGCCGCGACCGCCCCCGGGTTGTCGCTGAACAGGTTGATGTCGTGTCCGTAGTCCGGCTCGTCGGCGGCGCTGGCCAGTACCGCGAGGGCGCTGACTGGTTCGCCGTCCGCCAGGGCGATGAAGCGCTGGCGATTCCACGGCGACAGGGTTTGCGCGACCATCACCTGGTCGGCCTTGAGGTGTTCGCGTTGTGACAGGTCTTGGCCAGGCAACGGTTGGATGACCATCGCCAAGTGAATCTGTGGATTGATCCGCAGCGCCATGAGGAAGGCGTTGCGCAGATTGTCCGCCGGTGCGGCCGGTAACTTCAGGTTGTCCGGGCGCGATGGGTATTGGGCAAAATGCTCACGGGCGAAGGCTTCCTGTTGCTCGAGCAGTTCGACGATCGCCGGATATTGCGCGCCGAGGAAAGCTTCCAGCGGTTCGACGGCCACCTGCGGCGCGTCCTGTACCTCGGGCAACGCCTGCAATGCCAGGTAGCTGCCCACCGTGTGGTTGGACCAACCCCAGGCCGTCGGGGCGACGGCGCAGAGCAGCAACAGGAGTGACGTCAGCTTCATTGCTCGAGGTTCTTATTGGAAGTGTTGTAGGAGCGAGCCTACAGAGCGACCCCGCCCCTGACACTGTCCAATCTCGCCATAAAAACTCTCAAATAGCGCCAGCGACGCGCGTCACTCAGCGCCTCAGGCCGGGTAACCGGTGATCTGCCGAATGCTCTGGTACAGCGGTTTGAGCTGGCGATACATGCGCAGGTAAACCTCCTGATACAGGCGCTGATAGACCTGCTGCGCCTCCAGTTGCGGAGTAAACACCGTGCCGACCCGGGTCATGGCGGCGATGGCCGAAGGGAAATCGGCATGCAGCCCCAGGCCCACCGCACAGCAGATCGCCGCGCCCAGGCCGGACGCCTCATAGACATGCGGACGCTCCGCCGGCAGGCCGAAAATGTCCGCCGTCAGTTGCATCGCCGCGTCGCTTTGCGATCCGCCACCGGCCACCCGTAGACGCTGGATCGACTGCCCGGAACGCTGCTCGATGCGCTCCTTACCCTGGCGCAAGGCATAGGCCAGGCCTTCGAGAATCGCCCGGTAGATATGCGCGCGAGTGTGCACGTCGCCAAAACCGATCATCGCGCCCTTGGCCTCGACGCCGGGGTCGCGAATCCCCGGCGACCAGTAGGGTTGCAGCATCAGCCCCATGGACCCCGGCGGCACCGCGTTGACCAGCGCATCGAACAACTGCTCTGGCTCGATACCTTGCTCTTTGGCCTGCTGCATCTCGCGCAGGCCGAACTCGTTCTTGAACCAGCTGACCATCCAGTAGCCGCGATAGATCATCACTTCGCAGTTGTACTGATCGGGCACCGCCGCCGGATAGGGCGGGATCAGCGGAACGATTTCCAGGTAGCGCTGGCGGGTGGTGGTGATGGTCGCTGTGGTGCCGTAGGACAGACACACAGTCGACTCGTCGACCACCCCGGCGCCGAGCACCTCGCAGGCTTTGTCGGCGCCGGCGGCAATCAGCGCCACGCCTTCGGGAATCCCGGTATGCCGGCTGGCCTCGGCGCTGATGTGGCCGAGGGTTTCGCCGGGCTTGAGCAGGGTTGGCAATTGCTCGGCGCGCACCGCCAGCGCCTGCCATTTCCAGTCCGACGGCGCGGCCCAGCGCAGGCGCTTGAAATCGAACGGCAGGTAGCCGACGCAGGCGCCCACCGAGTCGACAAAACGCCCGCACAGGCGATGGGTGAGAAAGCCCGAGAGCAGCAGCAATTTGTCGGTGCCGGCCCACACGTCGGGCTGATGCCGGGCAATCCAGTTGGCCTCCGCCTGGGCTCGAAAGTAGTCCACCGTGGCTTGGGCGCCGACCAGTTTGAACAGCCAGCCCCAGGGACCCTTGATGCCGCCCTCGACCTCGGTCTGGCGCTGATCAAGCCAGAGAATCGCCGGGCGCAGCGGTTTGCCCTGGGCATCGACGTTGATCAGCGTGCCGCGCTGGGTGGTCAGTGAGACGCCGGCGATCTGCGTACGATCGATGCCGGTCTGCTGCCACAGCAACTCGCAGGCCTCACCGAGTTTGGCCCAGTAATACTCCGGATCCTGCTCGGCCCAGCCCGGTTGCGTCGAGTAGTAGGCCTGCAGTTCGACCTTGCCCTTGCCCAATAGATTGCCCTGCAGATCGAACAGCAATGCGCGCACGCTCTGGGTGCCGTTGTCGATGGCCAGCAGGTAGCGCTTATTCTTGTGGTTATCCATGGAGCTCTCTTCGATGGGCCTTCATTGCGTGGTCTGCGGCAGGCCATGATGACGTTGCCACAGTGCCCGATAACGCTGCTCTTCTTCGTCCCAACGCGAGTCATCCCAGCCCAGCCGTGGCTGGCACAGGCGCCTGATCGCCGGCAGATACTGCGCCCCGCCCTCGGCCAGCAGCAGCCCAAGACGGGTACGCCGCAGCAGCAGGTCGTCCAGGTGCAGAACCATTTCAGTGTCACAGGCCAGGGCCAGTTCCACCCATAAAGTATCGGTGGCGCCGACGCTGTCGCTGCCCAATTGCTCGATCAACTGCGCCACCCGCGGCAAGTCGCGGCCATGCCGTCCGGCCAGGCGTCGCCATTGGCTGGCACTCAAACCGGCAATGGGCAGCGGCTCGACAGCGGCAAACACCGGCGCGCCATCGTCGCTGAGTTCACGCCCGAGCATCGCTGCGCAGGCCGTGAGTACTTCGATGGCCTGCGGGCGAAAGGTGGTCAGTTTGCCGCCCGCCAGGGTCACGCACCCGGGCTCCTGCCACAGCACGTGCTCACGGGTTTCGTTGGACGGCTGGCCTTGTTGCGCGCCACTCGAACCGACCACCGGACGCACCCCCGACCAGGTCGACAGCACGTCATCGGCGACCACCTTGGCATGAGGAAATTGCTGAGCGCAGGCGGCCAGCAAGTAGTCGAGTTCTTCACTGCTGATGCTCGCACTGATGTCCAAATCGGTCTCATGATCGAGGTCAGTGGTCCCAACCACCGTGGCGCCTTCCCAGGGAAAGACAAACACCGGGCGCCGGTCGCGGCGGTGTAAAAAGGTCAAGGCTTGCGCCACTGGCAGACGCCAGCCCGGCAGCAGTAAATGACTGCCGCGCAATGGGCGCAGTTGGCGCACAGCATCGCTCGGGCGCAGGCGCTCGGCCCAAGCGCCGGTGGCCACGGCGAGTACGCCACAGCGCAACTGCAGCGATTCGCCGCCCTCAATGTCGTGAACCTGAACCCCGCAGACCCGGCCGTCTTCGCGCAGCAATTGCTCGACCCGCAGACCATTGAGCACCACCGCGCCATCGGCCCTGGCTTCGCTGAGGACGCGCATCACCAAGCGCGCATCATCGGTCAACGCATCGACAAAACAGGTGCCACCGAGCAGCGCTTCGTCTTTCAGACCCGGCGCCAGAAAGCGCAGTTGCTGCGCATCATGGAAGCGGTGACTGCGCCGTCCTGCGAGGTAGTCGTAGACCGTCAGCAGGCCGCCGAACAGCCGTGGGCCGGGAAAGCCGCCCCGGTAGTGCGGCATCATGAAACTCATCGGCTCCACCAGCCCCGGCGCTTCGTCGAGCAGGCGCTGGCGCTCGTGGACCGAGTCGCGGGTCAGCCGCCATTGGCCCTTGGCGATGTAGCGCAGGCCGCCGTGGACCATTTTCGAAGAGCGGCTGGAGGTGCCCCAGGCGAAGTCGCGCTGCTCCAGCAACAGGCAGCGCCAGCCACGTCGGGCGGCTTCACGAAGGATTCCGGCACCGCTGATGCCGCCGCCGATGACGATCAGGTCCCAGGTCTCGGCGGCCAGGGTCGGCAGCACCTGCTGTCGCCAGGCGGCGTTCCAATCCAGGCTCATGCCGTCACTCCTGCAACAGCGTGCCGGGGTTGAGGCGCCCGGCCGGGTCGAAGTGCCGGCTCAGCGCCTGCAAGGTGTCCATCGCCAGCGCGCCTTTCTCCCGCAGCAGGTATGGCGCGTGGTCCTTACCGACGCCGTGCTGGTGGCTGATGGTGCCGTGGTTGTCGACGATGGTCTGGCTGGCCGCGTGCTTGAGTGCCTGCCAGCGCGCCAGGGTCGCCGGATAGTCGGCGGCCGGGCGGAATACGTAGGTGGTGTAGATGCTCGAGCCTTCGCCATAAACGTGAGACAGGTGGGTGAACACGTGCACCCGCTCGCCTTGCGCCGCCAGACCGTCGCGCAGGCTGGTTTCGATGCGTGTCAGCAGGTTGTCGACGTTGCTCCAGTCGGTGGCGGTTTCCAGGGTGTCGACCACGTAGCCGGCGTTCCACAGGTTCTCGCGCAGGTAGGGAAAACGGAAGCGGTTCTGCGCCCACTTGTTGCCCAGCAAAGTGCCGGTGAACACCCCGCCAAAGGCTTTCAGGTGCTTGCGCGCCTGGCTCAGGGACAGCGCGTTCTGCCGGCGGTTGCCGGTCACGCCGAAAGTCAGCATGCACTTGCCGGCGCCAGCACCGCGCAGTGCCAGGTACTTCTCCAGCCAGGCGATTTGCTGTGGATGGCCGGCCAGGGCGAGCTGGGTTTCGGTCTCCACGGCGTTCGACAGGCGCAGCATCGACAGCGGCACACGGGCCTGGGCCAACTGGCGGATAGCTTGCAGGGCCTGGTCCCAATTGGGCAGGAACACCCCATAAAAACGCTCATCGGCCGGCAGCGGCGTGACCCGCACCTTGACCTCGGAAATGATCCCGAAGCGCCCTTCGCAACCGAGCACCACTTCACGCAGATCAGGGCCGGCGGCCGAGGCCGGGAACGTCGGGATCTGCAGCGGGCCGGCGAAGGTTTCCAGGGTGCCGCCGGCGAACATCTGCTCGATGCGCCCGTAGCGCAGCGACTGCTGGCCGCTGGAACGGCTGGCGACCCAGCCACCCAACGTCGACAACTCCCAGGACTGCGGGAAGTGTCCCAGGGTGTAGCCACGGGCGCGCAGCTGGCTTTCCACTTGCGGACCGCAGGCGCCGGGGCCGAATGTGGCCAGCAGGCTTTGCTCGTCGAGGTCAAGCAGACGGTTCATGTGGGCCAGAGAAACGGTGAGCACCGGTCGCTCGGAGTCCAGCGGGTTGATGTGCCCGGCCACCGAGGTGCCGCCGCCGTAAGGAATCAGGCACAGGTCACGTTCTTCGGCGAGGGCCAGCAGCTTGCGGATTTGCTCGGCAGTTTGCGGGAAAGCCACCGCATCGGGATAGATTCCCGGCGCGCCTTCACGCAGCGCCAGCCAGTCCGGCAGGCTCTGGCCACGGGCGTGCATCAGGCGGTCCTGGGGCTCGATGCTGTACAGCGAATGCTGTGGCAAGCGCGAGGCCGGGACGCGGGCCAGGGCCGACTCGAGCGTCGCGTCGGGCAGCGCACGACCGGCGCCAACCCGCGCCTCGAGAAATCCCGCGCCCTGCGCCGGCAGTTCGACCACCGTACTTGCATCTCCCCAGCCGTTCCAGCGTCGCATGCGTGTGTCCTTTTGCGGTTCTTATAGGTGACATTTCTGGCGCCTATACTAGCCAGCCGGCAAAACCTGTCACGGTCGCATCAGGCCAGTTCGAGTAGCCAATTGAGTCAATCCGCGCCGCCGCTCCCAGTCATTTACTTTAGCTGTGGTTTCAATTTACCTTTCAGGGTCTTGCGCTGTGCCCGCCTGCCCCGATCAAAGGACCCCGATCATGCAATCCCTCGGCTTCACCTCGGTTCCGCCGCTGCTCAAATACGTGCGCCATGCCGAGCACCTGGGGATGACCATTGAGCCGGCGTTGGCCGCAGCCGGGTTGCAGGCGCAGCAATTGAGCGACAACAGCCTGCGCATAACGGGTGAAGCCCATGAGCGTCTGCTCGACTATTTCTGCGAGCACTCCGGCGATCCACTGTTCGGGCTGAATTCGGCACGCTTCGTCTTGCCCAACTCCTGGAGCGTGCTGGGCTACATCACCATGAACTGCGCGACCCTGGGCGATGCAATGAACCGGATCATGCCGTTCGAGAAACTGGTGGGCGACATGGGCGTCAGCCGTGCCGAACTGCAGGGGCAACAGGTGCACCTGATCTGGAGCTGCCGCCACCAGCGCCCGCGCATCCGCCGCCACCTGGTGGAGAACGTGCTGGGTTCCTGGCTGCAATACGCGCGCTGGATTGCCGATACTCACCTGTCAGCGGACGCCGTGTGGTTCGAACATCCATTACCGGCCAACACTGAGCTGGCGCAGTACGAGGCGTTTTTCGATTGCCCGGTGTTGTTTGATCAGCCTTACTCGGCGCTGATCGTGCCGCTGCCTTATCTGCAATTGCCGCTGCGCCAGGCCGATGCGCAATTGCTGCGCACCCTGGAAGAACATGCATTGGGCTTGATGGCGACGCTGGAAGACGCGTCGCTGGAGCAGCGGGTGAAAAGCTGCCTGCGCCAGTTGCTCAAGGAAGGATTGCCGCGCAAGGAACAGGTCGCCGAACAATTCGCCGTCTCGGTGCGCACCCTGCAACGCCAACTGCACCAGGCCGGCACCACCTACCAGCAAATCCTCGACGACCTGCGCCAGGAACTGGCCGAGCACTACCTGCTCAACAGCACCCTGCCGATCCAGGACATCGCCCAATACCTGGGCTTCACCGAACCCCGCTCCTTCCACCGCACCTTCAAAAGCCGCCGCGGCATGCCACCGGGGGAGTTTCGGCAGACCCATCGGCAGGGGGATGAGGGTTGAGATTGTGGTGGGGTGGCTGACGTAATCGCGAGCGCTCCCACAGACTTATGGCAACCCCCTGTGGGAGCTGGCCTGCCAGCGATGCAAACACCGCGCTACATCAGATACCCCGCCTTCGCGAGCAGGCTCGCTCCCACAGGTCTGCGGCATGTCGCAGATATCTCGGACACCTTAGATCCCTGTAGATGCTGGCCTGTCGGATGGCGCATCACAGCAAAGAACGACAACGCGTTATCACTATCTAGCTTCGTGGCTGATCCACATCATCCAGCACTCGATTCACCAGCAACTGCCCCAACGAAATCATCTGCGCTATCGCCAACGCCACCTGTCGACGCGAACCTTCAAGTTCGAACGCCAAGTCAGTGGCCATCACATTCACTGAAGCCAAGGTCTCCGAGGCATGGGCCAACAGGCGTTCTCGGTCCAACCCAGGCATGACAGCAAAAATGCTCGATGGGCATTTGTTCGCAACCGAGCCCCGCATCGCTGTCGGCTTCAGGTAGTGATCGAGTGCGCGTTCGGCAGCGGCGTGGAGTTTGCCGGCGTCATCGGAGGCATAGGGAGAAGTGACGAGGGATTCAGGTGGATCGGGGGTGATCTTTTTCATGGCGAAGCTCCTTGATCAGATGGAGCTGCCACTACCTGCTGTCAAACAAGAATGGGTGGCAGCTGTGCGCGGGTTGACAGACCGAGGATCAAGGAACCCGGCGCACACGAATGTGCCCCACGCACAGCCGCCATAAATCAGAACAGCGGACACAAAAAAAGTGCCTACGGTTCGAATAGCGGCACTTGCATGCCAAGATCTGTTCGGTCTGTCAAAACCGGTCGCTGAATTGGCAGCGACCCACAAAGAGTATCCGTGGCCGAGATCCAGCACAACCCACAAAGGCCGTCGGACCATTCGCGCTTGGGGCTTGCCAGCGGAAGTATTCAAACTGCCAAAGTGGGTTCGCCTGACATGCCGTCTTCGCGAGCAGGCTCGCTCCTACGAGGTGCTGACAAACACCAACCGATTGCCAAACGGATCCTTGACGCTCATTTCCCGACTATCCCAAGGCGTGTCTTCAATGCCGGGGTGGGCGTAGCGGTAGTTTTTCGCCAGCAGTTCCTGGTGAAAGGCGTCCAGCGCATCGGTCTCGATACGCAGCGCCGCACCCGGCGAGGCGTCGCCGTGGTGCTCAGAGAGGTGCAGCACGCATCCGCCGCGCGAGACCTGCAGATAAAGCGGGTAATTGGCCTCGAATCGGTGCTGCCAATCGACACTGAAGCCGAGAAAGTCGACGTAGAACTCCAGCGCCTTGGCCTCGTCGAAGATCCGCAGGATCGGGGTGATTTTTCCAAAACCCATGGTGATGCTCCCTGATTGAATGCAGAGCATCATAGACAATCCGTGCGATCAGGTGTCAGGCGTTAAAGCCGGCGCGCAAGTCGCCCTCTCGCGCCAGGAATCGCCCATGTCGCTGACCATTGGCCTGCCCGTCGACGTAACTGCGCACCCCATTGACCCACACCCCGTCGATGCCGTCGGCCGAACGCTGCGGGTCGCTGAAGTCCGCGACATCGCGCACCGTCGCCGGGTTGAACAGCACCAGGTCGGCCCAATAGCCCTGGCGAATTTCGCCGCGCTGCTTCAAGCCAAAACGCGCCGCCGACAACCCGGTCATCTTGTGCACCGCAGTGTGCAACGGGAACAACCCGAGATCTCGACTGAAGTGCCCGAGCACCCGGGGGAAGGCGCCCCACAGCCGTGGATGAGGGAACGGGTCCTCCGGCAGGCCATCGGAGCCAACCATCGACAGCGGGTGCGCGAGGATCCGCCGCACGTCCGCCTCATCCATGCCGTAATACACTGCGCCCGCCGGCTGCAGACGCCGCGCCGTATCCTCCAGGGACAGGCCCCACTCGGCAGCGATGTCGATCAGGTCGCGACCGCTGACCTGCGGATGGGGTGTGGACCAGGTGATGGTGATGCGATGGGCATCGGTGACTTGTTTGAGGTCGAGGGTCGAGGAACTGGCGGCATAGGGATAGCAATCGCAGCCGACCGGATGACTCTGCGCCGCCTGCTCCAGCGCCGCTAACAACTGCGGACTGCGCCCCCAGTTGCCGGCGCCAGCACACTTGAGGTGGGAAATAATTACCGGGCTTTTGGCCTGGCGACCGATATGAAACGCCTCGTCCATGGCCTCCAGCACCGGCTCGAACTCACTGCGCAAATGGGTGGTGTAGACCGCACCAAATGCCGCCAGCTCCGTGGCCAGTTGCACCACCTCATCTGTGGATGCAGAAAAGGCACTCGCATAGGCCAGCCCCGTCGACAGCCCCAGCGCACCGGCTTCCAGGCTTTCGCGCAACTGCTCGCGCATGGCACTGATTTCAGCGGCGCTGGCGGTGCGCTGCAGGTCATCCAGATGATTGCTGCGCAGCGCCGTGTGCCCCACCAACGCCGCCACATTCAGGGTTGGCCGAGCCGCCTCGACCGCCGCGCGGTAGTCGCTGAAGCGCGGATAGACGAACGCCGCCGAAGTGCCGAGCAGGTTCATCGGATCCGGCGGATCGCCGCGAAGTTTCACCGGCGAGGCGCTGATCCCGCAGTTGCCGACGATCACTGTGGTCACCCCTTGGCTGAGCTTGGGCAGCATCTGCGGCTGACGGATCACCACCGTGTCGTCATGGGTGTGCACGTCGATGAAACCCGGCGCCAGCACCCGGCCGCGAGCGTCGACCACCTCATCGGCGTGGTCGGCCGACAAGTCGCCGATACGCTCGATCCGCCCGTTCAGAATGCCGACGTCAGCCGAGTACGCCGGGCGGTTGCTGCCGTCAATGATCGAGGCGTTGCGGATCAGGGTGTGATACTGCATGTCAGTCTCCCAGCGGCAAAGGGGCTTCGTCTGAATTCACTTGGACAAAATTTTCAACATCACCCTCCACCCGCATACCCCACCAACTTCCCCTGAATAAAATCCAGAAAACACTGAATCCGCAGCGCCAATTGCGAGTTGCGGTAGTACACCGCGTTGATCGGCTGGCGGTAGCCGCTGTTGGCCTCGGCCAGCAGTGGGATGAGGCGGCCGGACTGGATGTCGGCGGCGGTCATGAAGTCTGACAGGCAGGTGATGCCCTGGCCTTCCAGTGCCAGTTGGCGCAGGGTTTCGCCGCTGGAAGCGCTGAGGCTCGGCTGGATTTCCCAGCGATCACCGTGCGCATGGCGCAGCGGCCAGTGGTTGAGGGTTTCGGTCTGGGTGAAACCGAGCAGCGTGTGCCCGGCCAGTTCGGCGACGCTGTGCGGGGTGCCGTGTTGTTTCAGGTAGGCCGAGCTGGCGAGGATGTGCAAAGGACTGCAGCCCAGCGGGCGGGCGTGCAGGGTCGAGTCGGCCAGGGCGCCGATGCGAATGGCGATGTCGGTGCTTTGTTCCAGCAGGTCGATGATCAGGTCGTTGCTGTTAAGTTCGAGCTGGATGTCCGGGTAGAGCCGGCGGAATTCGTCGATGTGCGGCACGATGGCGTGCAGCATGAACGGCGACGCGGCGTTGATCCGCAGCCGTCCGGAAGGCGTTTGCTGGCGCGAGGTCAGACGCTCTTCCAGTTCTTCCATCTGATCGAGAATGCGCTTGGCCTGTTCGAAGAAGTACTTGCCCTCCTCGGTCAGGTCCATGCGCCGCGTGGTGCGGTTGATCAGGGTGGTGTCGAGCTTGGCTTCCAGGCGCGACAGCGTGCGACTGACCGCCGAGGGCGTTTGCCCGACCTGCTCGGCGGCAGCAGAAATCGAACCGCACTCAATCACGCAGACGAAAATCTGCAACTCATCGGATCTGGCTTTCACCGCTGCCCTCGCTGTCGAACCCGCCCGGCACTGAAGCCCGGGCCAAGGCGTCGATAGTAGCTCGATACGCGGCGCGGCGCAGGTCAGGCCGGCAGGTTGAACACGGTCTTGAGGTGTTGCTCGTAACGCGCCACGTCGCCTTCGATGTTCGGACGTTTCATCACGTCGACACAGAGGAAGGTCGGCAAGGCCGTCATGCCGAGGAACTGGTTGGCTTTGTGGAACGGGAAGTACACGGCGTCGACGCCACGGGCTTCGAAGAAATCGCTTGGGTCGTCGAAGGCTTGCTGGGGTGCGTTCCAGGTCAGCGACAGCAGGTACTGCTTGCCCTGGATCAGGCCGCCACTGCCGTATTTCTGCGAGGCGTCGGAACGGGTCCGGCCATCGCTGGCGTAGAGGCTGCCGTGGCCTTCGGTGAAGACTTCGTCGATGTACTTTTTCACGGTCCAGGGCGCGCCCATCCACCAGCCGGGCATCTGGTAGATGATCACATCGGCCCAGAGGAACTTGGCCACTTCTTCGGCGATGTCGTAACCCTCGTCGATATGAGTGACCTTGACGTCGATGCCGCCGCGATCCAGCACCGCCAGCGCCGCGTCGTGCAGGGTGGCGTTGTAGCGACCGTCGGAGTGAGCGAATTTCTTGCCACCGTTGAGCAACAGAACTTTTTTCATGGAGTGCCTCGTCATCTGGATTGAATGCGCCGCGCTGTGGATCAGTCGCGGGATCAAGAAGGTGTGTTTCGATGGCGAGCAGAATATCGAGGGCGGTCCGGCTGAAAAAGCCACGAACCGGCAAATCACATTTGACCTATACGCACGAATGACGCACCTATTGTTGCCGTAGAATTTCCTCACACCCCTTCAGAGGAAATCCCATGACTCAGCAACACGGCTTCATCCTGCAGGCCAAGACCCGCCCGGAACAATCCGACGCGTTCGAGGCACTGTTCCGCGCCTACGTCGAACCCAGCCGCGCCGAGCCTGGCTGCATCGAGTACCACATGCTGCGCGATCAGCAGGACCCGAGCCTGTTCATCTTCTATGAAATCTGGGAGTCCCAGGCCCATCTCGACACGCACTCGAACCTGCCGCACATGAAGGCGTTCTTCGACAAACGCATGGACTACCTGGAGCGCGACTTCGAGATCCGCCGCATCGACATGCTCAGCCCGTCGTCCGCTAGCCGCTGATCAACAAGTGGCCGCCGAGCAGGCCAAGGCCGATGAAAAATACCCGCTTGAACAACACGGCGCTGATCCGTTGACGCAGCCATTGCCCCAGCAGCATGCCGAGCACGGCGGGGATCAGCGCCAGCATCGAGGCGCCGAGTTCACCGCCGCTCAGGGCACCGCGCCACATCAGCCCGCCCGCGAGAGCCAGGGTCGACACGGTGAACGACAAGCCCAGCGCCTGCACCAGTTGATCCTTGCCCAATCCCAGTGCCTGCAAGTACGGCACCGCCGGGATCACAAAAACCCCGGTGGCCGAGGTGATGACGCCCGTCAGCATCCCGCACAACGGCCCCAGCCAGCGCTCGCTGCGACTGCCGACCCGCAACGTCGGCAGGAATAACCCGCTCACGGCATACAACACCAGCGCCGCACCCAATGCGCGCACCACCCATTGGCCTTCGTCGATGCCCAGCCACAGGGTGCCGGCGCCGGTGCCGAGAAAAATCGCCAGCAGCATTGGCCACAGCCTTACGAGCAGCGCCCGCAGGTGGCCGCCGAATGCCAGTTGCCAGAGGTTGGTCAGGGTCGCCGGGATAATCAGCAAGGCTGCTGCCTGCACCGGCGCCATAGCCAGGCCGAGCAACCCCATGGCAATGGTCGGCAGGCCGAGGCCGATCACCCCTTTGATCATTCCCGCCACCAGGAATGTGCCAATCACCAGCAACGACAGGGCTGGACCGAGGTCTTGATAAAACGCCAGGAGAGTATTCATAGCGCCATTGTCGAACGTTGCTGGTGCGCTGAAAATTCGCCATATACTGAGCCTGCCTCTTGCTTTAACAGAGTCAGGAACATTCCATGCACTTCGACTTGATAGATTTACGGCTGTACCTGAACACCCTCGAAGCCGGCAATATCACCGCCGGTGCGCTACGCAGCCATCTTTCGCTGGCTGCGGCCAGTGCACGGATTCGGGCGATGGAATCGTCGCTGGGCATCACTTTGTTGGAACGCGGTCGCCGTGGCGTCAGCCCGACCCCAGCCGGCAAGGCGCTGGCCCGGCATGCGCGACTGATGCTGTTGCAAGCCGAACGCTTGCAGCAGGATCTGGCGGAGTACGCCAAGGGCGTCAAAGGCCAGGTGCGCCTGCTGTGCAACACCACGGCGCTCAGCGAATACCTGCCGGAACTGCTCGCCGACTTCCTGCGCGCACACCCCAACCTCGACATCGACCTGCAGGAGCTGCCAAGCCAACGCATCACCCACGCCCTGCGCGAGGGGGCCGCCGAGCTGGGCGTTGTCTCTGACGCGGTGGATACCCAGGGCTTGCAGACCCGGGCGTTTCGCGACGACCCGCTGGTGCTGGTCTGCGCCAAGGATCACCCGCTGGCCGAGGCTCGATCCGTGACCTTCAGCCAGAGCCTGGGCCACGACTATGTCGGCTTGAATGCCCACAGCGCGCTGGCGATTTATCTGGAGGAGCAGGCGTTGCATGCCGGGTTGCGCATGCCGATACGGATTCGCGCTGAAGGCTTCGACGCGGTGCTGCGCATGGTCGCCCATGGCGCGGGGCTGGCAATTGTGCCGCTGGCGGCGGTGCAGCGTTGCACCGCGCCACTGCCGTTCAAATCTTTCGCCCTGCAGGAGCCCTGGGCCCAGCGCACCTTACTGCTGTGCGCCCGTGACTTCGACGCCCTGCCGCGCTACGCCCAGGCCCTGCTGCACGCCTTGCAGCCGCAGCAGGGGAGTTAGCCGATCACGCCTCGTCAGGCACCGTCCCCAGCGTTGCACCGGCTTTGCCCTTACGGAAAAACAGCGCGTAGACCAGCGACAGGATCAACAGGAACGGCACGCCGAACACCAGGGTCATCTTGAACGCGTCGGTGAAGTAGGTGGTGATCATCACCGCCCCCATCAGCACCAGGCCCAGCAACGTGGTGTAGGGAAAAAAGCGCATGCGGAACGACAGCTTTTTCTCGCCATGACGCTGGTGGTAACGGCGGAAGCAGTAGTGGGTGAGGAAGATCATGAACCAGGTGAAGATCGCGCCGAACATCGAGATCGCCATCATCAGGGTGAACGAGCTCTCCGGGTACAGCAGGTTCAATAGTGTCGCCAGGGCGATCCCCGAACTCGACAGCAGCAAGGCGTTGAGCGGGATGCCGCTCTTGCTCAGCACGCCCATGGACTTAGGTGCGTAACCGCCGCGTGACAGGCTGAACATCATGCGTGTGGTGATGTAGAGCTGGCTGTTCATCGCCGACAAGGCGGCGATCAAAATCACGAAGTTCATCACCCCGGTAGCCCCAGGAATACCGATGGTCTGCATCACCGTGACGAACGGACTCTGCGCCTTGCCCGCCTGAATCCACGGCACGATCGCCAGCATCAGCGCCAGGGTCAGCAGGTAAAACACCACCAGGCGCACGATGGTCGCGCGAAAGGCTTTCTTCACCGCGCGCTCCGGATCCTCGGCCTCACCGGCGGCGACCGCGATCATTTCCACGCTGAGGTAGCTGAAGATCGACACGATCACCGCCACCCACATGCCGCTCAGACCGTTGGGGAAAAAGCCTCCATGAGCGGTGTAATTCTGCACCCCGTACTCCGGGTTGCCGGACCCGAACACCACGTACACCGCGAGAATGATGAAGCCGACAATCGCGCCGATCTTGATGGTCGAGAACCAGTATTCGAAGGTGCCGAAGGTCTTGACGCTGATTGCGTTGAGCACGATCAGCACGCTGGAGAACGAGACGATCCAGATCCATTCCGGCACGTTGGCGAACCAGTACTTCATGTACATCGCCACCGCCGTCACTTCAGTGCCGACCGCCAGCACAATCGCCGCCCAATAGGCGTAGCGCACCAGGAAGCCGGCCAGCGGACTGATGTAAAACTCGGCATAGGCACCGAACGAACCGGAGGTGGAATGGGCCACGGTCATTTCCGCCAGGCAGCCCATCAACAATAGGGTAATGATCGCGCCAATGGCATAGCTCAGCAGCACGCTCGGCCCGGCATAGCCGATGGCGTAGGCGCTGCCCATGAACAGCCCGGTACCGATCGCCCCGCCAATGGCGATCATGCTCATCTGCCCCGACGTGAGCTGGCGCCTGAGGCCCTGCTCACGGTTGGAGATCGTTTCGAAACCGCGGTTGTCGCTCATCGTTCACGCCTCTGCATTTTGTCTTTCTTGGAGAGAGCCAGTCCCTGGCGATACCGCCATGGGTCAGAGAATATTCAATGGATATTCAATGATCACCCGTACTTCGTTGTTGTCGGTGGTGTCGGCACTGGCTACCTGGGCGCTGGAGCGCAGGCTGGCCTGGCGGATCCGCACTGACAGGTCCTTGGCCTTGCCGGACTGCACGACATAACGCGCCTCGATGTCGCGCTCCCAGCGCTTGCCATCGCTGCCGTAACGCCCATAAGCGCCGTTGGGCCCGCCATCGTAGTGGCTGTCGTCGATGTGATCACCGTTGACGTAGCGCGACATGAAGCTCAACCCCGGCACGCCGAAGGCGGCCATGTCGAGGTCATAACGCAGTTGCCAGGAACGCTCGTTGGGCGCGTTGAAGTCGACAATCTGGATCGAGTTGGCGAGGAAGATCGACGTACCCGGCTGGCGATCGAAGCCCAGGTAGTCGAACGGCTCATTACCGTCGACCTGCTGGTAGGCCAGGGTCAGGCGTTGGGCGCCAAGCTGGTAGGCGGCGGCCAGCGACCAGGTGGTGTTATCGATTTTCCCGGCCAGGCTTTGCCCGGTGTCGTCGGTGCGGTACAGGTTGAAATCAACGTTCAGCGACTGGTTTTCGCCGGGCGCGAAACTGTAGTTGGTGTTGGCGTAGTACTGCCGCCAGATGTCCTTGAACTCCGAACCGTAGAGGCTGAAGCTCAGCTGGTCACTCAGTGCATAGCGACCACCGAGGTAGTCGACGCTGCGGGTTTCCACTCCGGCGTACAGGGCCTTGAGCGCACCGTCGTGGTTGCTCGAGTTGCTGTCACTGGCCGAGGTGAAGTGCCCGCTGTCGAGCAGCAGCCCTTGCAGCTCCTGGCTGGTCAGTTGAAAGCCATTGGCATGCTGGGTGAACAGACGCGCGTTGCCGGTGCCGAACACCGGGTTGAGCGGGGTCAGGTTGCCGTACTTGAGTTCGGTCTGGGAGATACGCGCTTTCACTGCACCGCCCGCCTCGGAGTACTCATCCTCGGGACGGCCATCGGAGTCGATCGGCAACAAACCGGTGCCGGTGCGCCCACGGCCGCTGTCGAGCTTGAGGCCCAACTGCGCGTACGCGTCGATGCCGAACCCGACGCTGCCCTGGGTGTAGCCGGAGCTGTAGTCGAGCATGATCCCGTGGGCCCACTCTTCCCGGTAGTTCTGGCCGCCGGGGTTGTTGAGGTTGTTGCGGTAGAAATAGAAGTTGCGGTTGGTCAGGGTCAGGCTACTGTCTTCGACGAAACCGCTGTCGGCGGCAACCGCCCATTGACCAAGGCTACTGCTGATGGCGAGCGGCAAGGCGAGCCAAAGGGACAATTTCATTCTGCGTGCTCCTTATTATTGTGTTTGCACAGAACTTTTGTTCAGACGACAAGATCCCGCTGCCGGCAAAAGCGGCAGCAGGATCGAGGCATCCCGGGGGTGTCAGGTCACGCTGTGGCGAACCTGGAATTGCGCCTGCGCCCAGGTTTTCTGGTCGAGGATTTCGCCGAGGATCTGCACCGCATCGAAGACCTCGGTGAAGCTGGTGTACAGCGGGGTAAAGCCGAATCGCATGATCCGCGGTTCGCGGTAGTCACCGATCACGCCCTGGGCGATCAGCGCCTGGATCACCGCATAACCTTCGGGATGCTCGAAGCTGACATGGCTGCCACGCTTGGCGTGCTCACGCGGGGTCACCAGTTTCAGGTCGTGGGCGGCGCAGCGCTGTTCGACCAGTTCGATGAACAGATCGGTCAGGGCCAGGGACTTGCGACGCAGGCTCTGCATGTCGGTCTGGGCGAAGATATCCAGGCCACATTCGACCATCGCCAGCGAGGTGATCGGCTGGGTGCCGCACAGGTAGCGAGCGATGCCCTGGCTTGGCTCGTAGGCCGACTCCATGGCGAACTGACGGGTGTGCCCAAACCAGCCGGCCAACGGTTGCGCGACCATATTGCAGAGCTTCGGCGAGACCCAGGCGAATGCTTGCGAGCCTGGGCCACCGTTGAGGTACTTATAGGTGCAGCCGATGGCGTAGTCGGCATCGGCCCCGCGCAGGTCCACCGGCACCGCGCCGGCCGAGTGGGCAAGGTCCCAGATGGTCAGCGCGCCGCACTCGTGGATCAATTGGGTCATGGCCTGCATGTCGTGCATGTAGCCGGTCTTGTAGTTGACGTGGGTCAGCATCACCACGGCGACGTCCTGGTCGATGGCCTGGGTCAGCTCTTCGGGCGCATCCACCAGGCGCAGGCTGTAGCCCTGCTGCAGCAGGTCCATCAGACCCTGGGCGATGTACAGGTCGGTGGGGAAGTTACTCGATTCGCTGACGATGATCTTGCGCTGCGGCGCACGCTCGGCCTGTACCCGCAGGGCCGCGCCGAGGACCTTGAACAGGTTGATCGAGGTGGTGTCGGTGACCACCACTTCGTCGTCACCGGCACCGATCAGGCTGGCCAGACGATCGCCCAGACGCTGTGGCAGGTCGCGCCAGCCAGCGCTGTTCCAGCTGCGAATCAGACCGTTGCCCCACTCCTCGGCGATCACCGCCTGCGCGCGCTCAAGGGACGCCTTCGGACGTGCGCCAAGGGAGTTGCCGTCGAGGTAGATCACGCCTTCGGGCAGCGCAAACTGATCACGCAGGGGAGCCAGGGTGTCCTGTGCATCGAGCGCCAGGCAATCGTTTCTTGTGGTCATTGTCGGTCCTGTTCTTTAAATGTCATGCGGCCGGTGCACGCCGTATTCACAGGCGTTCAAGCATCAGCACGATGAGCAAATAATGAACGAAGCATTGGAGAATTTTCGTGCAAAGTGCGAGGCCGTATAGTAGTTATCTCGAAGAAAATTCGAATTCCACCGACAAAAACGCGGATTTATTCAAACCATGACACTCGACTCGACAGACCTGCGGATCCTGCACTTTCTGCAGCAGGACGGCCGCATCAGTAACCAGGAATTGGCGGAGAAGGTTTCGCTGTCGCCCTCGGCCTGCCTGCGCCGTTTGCGCTTGCTGGAGAGTGAGGGAATCATCACTGGCTATCGCGCCGAACTGAGCGCCGAGCGCCTCGGCGTGGAGCTGGAGGCGATCGTTCATGTGTCGCTGCGCCAGGATGTGGATGACTGGCACGAGACCTTTATCAAGAAGGTCCAGTCATGGCCGGAAGTCGCCACCGCCTACGTGGTGACGGGCGCCAGCAACTATGTGCTGCGGGTCCAGGCGCGCAACCTCAAGCACTTCTCGGACTTCATCGTCGGCAAGTTGAATCGCACGGCGGGGGTCACCGATATCCGCTCGGAAATCGTTCTGCAGAAGATCAAGGAGCGTGATGATTTGCTGGATTTAGTGGTGCGCAAATAGCCCCCTCCTACAGGGGCCCAAACCCGGGTTCAGTTGGAATCGGACTCAACGCATCCGCCTTGACTCGTTGCGCTGCACCGTGGCGCTGGGCGACTCTTCGAACAACTTGCGATATTCAGCAGAGAACCGGCCCATGTGGGTGAAGCCCCAGGCCATCGCGATTTCCGAGATGTTGCGCGCCTGGCCGTGTTCCAGCAGGTCCTGGCGCACCGCGTTCAGGCGGTGTTTCTTCAGATAGGCCATTGGCGACAGCGCGAAGTATTTGCGGAACGCCTCGAACAGTTTGAAGCGCGAAACCCCCGCCGCCATTTCGATATCTTCCAGGCACAGCGCTTCGCGGGCGTTGTCGTGGATGTACTGTTTGGCGCGCACCAGGTAGTGCGGCACCTTGACCCCCAGCACCTCGCGCAGCTCATCGGAGTAGTTGTTCGGCTGGGCGAGGATCAGGCCCTTGATCAGCGAGCTTTCGATGTCGCGGGTGAAGGTCACCTGATCGAACAGCGCGCTGTTGTGCTCCAGCTCGGCGATGAAATAGCGCGCCATCCGCCACCACGCCGCCGAGGCACCGTCCACCGCATCCATCAACGGCTCGAAGCGCAGCGGCGCGTCCAGCGGGCGTTGCAGAATGCCTTCGAGTGACTCGCTCATGGCCGCGCGGGTGATCACCACCTGGACCTTGCGGCAATCTCCGGAAATTGCCAGCACCTGGTTTTCGTTGGGCGAAATGATTACCCCCTGATCACGATCGGACCTGAGCAAGGCGCCGTTCTTGCGCAGCTCCTGCTCCCCCACCAACGGCAGGCTGAGGCTGTAGCTGCTGAAGTGCTCGGCGTCCTCGATATCGACGGTCACGTCGGTGCCGTACTCGATGGTGCCCAAGGTGGTGGCCATCGATTTGAAGACGTTTGCGCTGTGGTGAAAACGAATCCGCTCTGGCGTCGCGGTTTCCAGGCGATGCGGGCCGCAGATACCGGACATCCAGGTCCTGGCCCCTTCAAGGTCATAGTGATCGATACGAATATCGCGACTTTGCGGATCGGCTTTGCTACTCATCACGGCGCACCCACGGCAATATTTTTTCAGCGCGCTCTGACGGCGCACCTCTGGCTTGAACAGAGCAAATTCCAGACCAGTGAACGCGCGCGCTGAGCCGATGGATAGCAATCACCGACTAAGTGGATAACGCCACGCCCAGAAGCCGACCCGCGCATTCAAGACTGGGCAAAACAGTACATCAATGCGCGACATCAGTGCGCCCGTTCATCAACTGGCGCAGGAAATTGAGTATTCGCCGCCCAGAAAATGCACCCGTTGTTACCCGCCAAAAATGCGCACTAATGCAGCCGTGAATTTTATGGACTGCCTTCGCCGACTAAGCGGATAGACCCCCACCCGTCCCACTCTCTCTAATGGGCGCACCGATTAGCCTGAACAAAAACAAGGGGCACACACCCATGAGTGGCGAGAAAAACGTCGAGCAATGGAAATCATTTATCGAAGGCTGCCTGGACTTTCGGCCGGCCGAAGGGGTGTTCCGCATTGCCCGGGACATCTTCACCGAACCGCAGCTGTTCGATCTGGAAATGGAACTGATCTTCGAGAAGAACTGGATCTACGCCTGCCACGAAAGCGAGCTGGCGAATAACCACGACTTCATCACCATGCGCGCCGGCCGCCAGCCGATGATCATCACCCGTGACGGTGACGGTCAGCTCAACGCCCTGATCAACGCCTGCCAGCATCGCGGCACAACCCTGACCCGCGTCGGCAAGGGCAACCAGTCGACCTTCACCTGCCCATTCCACGCCTGGTGCTACAAAAGCGATGGCCGGCTGGTCAAGGTCAAGGCGCCGGGCGAATACCCGGAAGGCTTCGACAAGGCCACTCGCGGCCTGAAAAAAGCTCGCATCGAGAGCTACAAGGGTTTCGTCTTCATCAGCCTCGACGTCAATGGCGACAACAGCCTGGAAGACTTCCTCGGCGACTCGAAAGTGTTCTTCGACATGATGGTTGCCCAGTCGCCCACCGGTGAACTGGAAGTGCTGCCCGGCAAGTCGGCCTACACCTACGACGGCAACTGGAAACTGCAGAACGAAAACGGCCTCGATGGCTACCACGTCAGCACCGTGCACTATAACTACGTGGCCACCGTGCAACACCGCCAGCAGGTCAACAGCGACAACGGCACCAGCAACGGCAGCACCCTGGACTACAGCAAACTGGGGGCCGGCGATGCCAACACCGACGACGGCTGGTTCGCCTTCAACAACGGCCACAGTGTGCTGTTCAGCGACATGCCCAACCCCTCGGTGCGCTCCGGCTACGCGACCATCATGCCGCGCCTGATCGAAGAATACGGCCAGCAGAAAGCCGAGTGGATGATGCATCGCCTGCGCAACCTGAACATCTACCCGAGCCTGTTCTTCCTCGACCAGATCAGCTCGCAGCTGCGCATTATTCGCCCGGTGGCGTGGAACAAGACCGAAATCATCAGCCAGTGCCTGGGGGTGAAAAACGAGTCGGCCGCCGACCGCGAAAACCGCATCCGCCAGTTCGAGGATTTCTTCAACGTCTCCGGGCTCGGCACGCCGGACGATCTGGTGGAATTCCGCGAAGCCCAACGCGGTTTCCAGGCCCGTCTGGAGCGCTGGAGTGATATTTCCCGAGGCAGCCATCGCTGGGAAACCGGCCCTACGCCCAACAGCGAGGCGATCGGCATTCAGCCGGCGATGACCGGCACCGAGTTCACCCACGAGGGGCTTTACGTCAACCAGCACGCCAACTGGCAGAAATTCCTGCTCGACGGCCTGGACGCGAAATCCCTGAAACTCCGTGAGGTGTAACCATGAATGCGCAATTGCAGTACCAGATCGAGCAATTTTTCTACCGTAAATCCGAGCTGTGCGACGCCAAGGATTGGGACGCCTACCTCAAGCTGTTCGCCGAGCAGAGCGAGTTCCACTTGCCGCAGTGGGATTCGGAGCACGTCTATACCCAGGACCCCAAGCGCGAGATGTCGCTGATCTACTACGCCAACCGTTCCGGCCTGGAAGACCGGGTGTTCCGCCTGCGCACCGGCAAGGCCGCCTCGGCCACACCGCTGCCGCGCACCCTGCACCTGATCAACAACGTACGTATCAATGAACTGCCCCAGGGTGAGCTGGAAGTGCGCTTGAACTGGCACACGCTGTTCTATCGCCTGGCCACTTCCGAACAGTTCTACGGCACCGCCACCTATCGCCTGACGCCCCATGACGGCAGTTGGCTGATCGCCCGCAAGCACGTGCTGCTGCTCAACGACACCATCAACTCGGTGCTCGATTTCTACCACCTCTGAGGAGACCGGCGCATGAACCACAAGGTTGCGTTCAGCTTTGCCGACGGCAAGACGCTGTTCTTTCCGGTGCAGGCCAACGAAATACTGCTCGATGCCGCCCTGCGCAATGGCATCAAGATCCCCCTCGACTGCCGCGAAGGCGTGTGCGGCACCTGCCAGGGTCGCTGCGAATCCGGCGACTACAGCCAGGACTATGTGGACGAGGAAGCCCTCTCCAGCCTCGACCTGCAGCAGCGCAAAATGCTCACCTGCCAGACCCGGGTCAAATCCGACGCGGCGTTCTATTTCGATTTCGCTTCCAGCCTGTGCAACGCCGCCGGGCCGGCGCAACTCAGCGGCACGGTGACCCAGGTCACCCAGGTCTCGGCGAGCACGGCGATCCTGCACCTGGACCTTGGCACAGACACCCCGGCGCTGGACTTCCTCCCGGGGCAGTACGCCCGGCTGCTGATTCCCGGCACCGAGAGCAAGCGTTCGTACTCCTTCGCCAACCGCCCCAGCGCGGCGAACCAACTGCAATTCCTGATTCGCCTGCTGCCCGACGGGGTGATGAGCAACTACATCCGCGAGCGCTGCCAGGTCGGTGACCGGATCGAGCTGGAAGCACCGCTCGGGGCGTTTTACCTACGCCACATCACTCGCCCACTGCTGCTGGTGGCCGGCGGTACCGGGCTGTCGGCGATGCTCGGCATGCTCGACGAAATGACCGAGCGCGGCTGCGAGCAACCGGTGCACCTGTACTACGGCGTACGCGATGCCGCCGACCTGTGCGAGCGCGCGCGCATCCTTGCCTACGCCCAGCGCATTCCCGGGTTTCGCTACACCGAGGTGGTCAGCGAGCCGACGCCAGAATGGAGCGGCAAGCGCGGCTACCTCACTGAGCACTTCGAGGCCAGCGAACTGCGCGATGCCGCCGCCGACATGTATGTGTGCGGACCACCGCCGATGGTCGAATCGATCAAGAGCTGGCTGATCGCGCAAAATCTGCAAAACGTGCAGCTTTATTACGAAAAATTCACCGAAAGCAACGTCTGACGGCCACAAACGGGCGCCAATTGAATAAGCTGTCGGGGTGCAACACAGCCGGACCAAAACAACTAGAAGGTAAGCAGATGGCGGAACAAATACAGCAACAGGGCGAACTCAAGCGGGGGCTGAAAAATCGACACATTCAGCTGATCGCCTTGGGTGGTGCGATCGGGACAGGCTTGTTCCTGGGTTCCGCTGGCGTACTCAAGTCAGCAGGCCCCTCGATGATTCTCGGCTACGCGATTGCCGGGTTCATCGCCTTCCTGATCATGCGCCAGCTCGGCGAAATGATTGTCGAGGAGCCGGTCGCCGGGTCCTTCAGTCACTTTGCCCATAACTACTGGGGTGGTTTTGCCGGCTTCCTGTCCGGCTGGAACTACTGGGTGCTGTACGTGCTGGTGGGCATGGCGGAGCTGACGGCAGTCGGCAAGTACATCCAGTTCTGGTGGCCCGAGGTGCCGACCTGGGTCAGCGCGGCGGTGTTCTTCGTGCTGGTCAACCTGATCAACACCATGAACGTGAAGGTGTTCGGCGAAGCGGAGTTCTGGTTCGCGATCATCAAGGTCGTGGCCATCATCGGCATGATCGTCCTCGGCTGCTACATGCTGTTCAGCGGCACCGGCGGCCCGCAAGCCTCGGTGAGCAACCTGTGGGACCACGGCGGTTTCTTCCCCAATGGCACCACCGGCCTGCTGATGGCAATGGCCTTCATCATGTTCTCCTTCGGTGGCCTGGAGCTGGTGGGTATCACCGCGGCCGAAGCCAGCGAGCCACGCAAAGTGATTCCCAAGGCGATCAACCAGGTGGTCTACCGGGTGCTGATCTTTTACGTCGGCGCCCTGACCGTGCTGCTGTCGTTGTACCCATGGGACCAACTGCTGCAGACCCTCGGCGCCTCGGGCGATGCCTACAGCAGCAGCCCGTTCGTGCAGATCTTTGCCCTGATCGGCAGTGACACCGCAGCGCAGATCCTCAACTTCGTGGTGCTGACCGCTGCACTGTCGGTCTACAACAGCGGCGTCTACTGCAACAGCCGCATGCTGTACGGCCTGGCGGACCAGGGCGATGCGCCGAAGTCGTTGATGAAACTGACCAAAAACGGCGTGCCGTTCCGTGCCCTGTGCGTGTCGGCGCTGGTGACTCTGCTCTGCGTGGTGGTCAACTACGTGGCGCCGCATAGCGCACTGGAACTGTTGATGGCGCTGGTGGTTGCCTCGTTGATGATCAACTGGGCGATGATCAGCCTGACTCACCTGAAATTCCGCAAGGCCATGCAGGCCAAAGGCGTGGTGCCGGGCTTCAAGGCCTTCTGGTCGCCCTTCACCAACTACCTGTGCCTGGCGTTCATGTTCATGATCATCTGCGTGATGTTGATGATCCCGGGCATCAGCGCCTCGGTGTATGCGATCCCGGTGTGGATCGCGATCCTGTACGTTGCCTACCGCTTGCGGGTGGCGCGCGCCGGGAATGTATCGGTCGCGCAGTAAGCTTCAGCCCATAAAAAACCCCGGCATTCAGTGAATGCCGGGGTTTTTTTATGCCTGTTGACTCAGAGCGTGGAGCGTACGCGCCACAGTTCCGGGAACAGCACGGTGTCGAGCATCTTGCGCAGGTAGCCCACGCCTTCGGTACCGCCGGTGCCAGGCTGGAAGCCGATGATCCGCTCGACCGTGGTCACATGGCGGAAACGCCACTGGCGAAACGAGTCTTCGAGGTCGATGAACTTCTCGGCCAACTGGTACAGGTCCCAGTACTGCGTCGGATTCTTGTAGACCACGCGCCAGGCCGCTTCGACCGAGGCATCGTGAGCAGTCGGTAGGGTTGGATCGACGCTCAGGCGCTGTGGATCGATGTCCAGGCCGGCGCTGATCATCAGGCGGATTGCCTCGTCGTACAGCGATGGCGTGGCGATCGACTTCTGCAGTTCTGCCAGCAGTTCCGGACGATGAGCGTGGGGACGCAGCAGGGTCGCGCTCTTGTTGCCGAGGATGAATTCAATCTCGCGGTACTGGAACGACTGGAAGCCCGACGATTGGCCGAGGAACGGGCGGATCGCGTGGTATTCGGTCGGGGTCATGGTCGCCAGCACGGTCCAGGCATGCACCAACTGGTCGAAAATCCGCGACACCCGCGCCAGCATCTTGAACGCTGGCGGCAGCTCGCCGAGGCGCACGTGTTCGCGGGCAGCCTTGAGTTCGTGCAGCATCAGTTTCATCCACAGCTCGGACGTCTGGTGCTGGATGATGAACAGCATTTCGTTATGGTCGGGCGACAGCGGGTGCTGGGCGCTGAGGATGCGCCCCAGGTCCAGGTAATCGCCATAACTCATGGAGTCGGAAAAATTCAGCTCGGCGTTATGCCATTCGTCGTTCTGGTTACCGGCGGAATACGGACATTGGCTCATTGGGCGGCCTCCTCAGGTGTCAATTTATTCAGGGGACGCAAAATGGCCCGGACCGGGCTGGCGTCAAGGTTGGCAAAGCGCAGCGGCAAGGCGATCAGCTCGTAGTCACCTTCAGGCACGTCATCGAGGACGATGCCTTCGAGGATCGCCATGCCGTGCCGGGCGATCGCGTTATGGGCATCCATGGTTTTCGAGGTCTGGGGGTCGAGGGACGGCGTGTCGATGCCGATCAGCCGCACTCCGAGGCCCGCCAGCAAATCGACAGTGGTCTTGGCCACGGCGGTGAAGTCGCTGTCCCAGGTCGCCAGCGGGGCCCGGCGATAGGTGCGCAACAGCACCCGTTCGGGCACCTGCCCGAGACGTCCGGCGAGCTGCTCGGGCTCGACCAGCGCACCGCTGTCCAGGCAATGCAGGACCCGGCACGGGCCCATGTAGGTGTCCAGCGACACTTCGCCGATGGGCGCGCCATCCGGGCTGTAGTGCAACGGCGCGTCGACATGGGCGCCGGTGTGCGGCGACAGGGTGATGCGCCCGACGTTGACCGGACACTCCGGCCCATAGGTCCAGACGCGCTCTTCCTGAAACGGTGTATCGCCCGGCCACGTGGGGGTGGCGGTACTCAAGGGTGGGCTGATGTCCCACCAGGAGGGTGTTGTTTTCATTGTATTGATCTCGGCCTGCTCACGCGTGAATGATACGAGCGAAACCCCTGAACTTTCTTGCGAAAAACTCCGCCGCCGGTCAAATGTTTCGCACTTACTGCTAAAAAAACCGAGTTTGAGCGATGGAAATTTCAATCACCGAAAGAGCCCCTTGACTCTCCCCCATGGGGCCGACTTTATCCTCCGGTTTTGGTTATTTGTAGGAGCGAGCCTGCTCGCGATGAGGCCGTCGGCTACACCGCATCAACTTCATCGCTAACAAGCCAGCGCCTACAGGGACCTCATTTTTGTCCTTGAGTGATACTTCCATGAGCAAACGCATCCTGGTGATTCTCGGTCACCCCTCCCACGACAGTTTTTGCGGCGCGCTCACCGAGCGTTACGTGCAGGCCGCGAAAGATGCCGGGCACCAGGTGCGCGAACTGCGCCTGGGTTCACTGGATTTCGACCCGATCCTGCGCGAAGGCTACCGCCAGGTGCAGCCGCTGGAAGCCGATCTGCTGCAGGCCCAGGCGGACATCACCTGGGCCGAACACCTGACGTTCGTCTACCCGATCTGGTGGGGCGCGATCCCGGCGCTGCTCAAGGGCTTTTTCGATCGGGTGTTCCTGCCCGGGTTTGCCTTCAAGTATCGCCCCGGCAAGGCCTTCCCGGAACAGCTGCTGCGAGGGCGCAGCGCTGACCTGCTGGTGACCATGGACACACCGCCCTGGTACTACCGCTGGGTGTACCGCATGCCCGGCCTGCATCAGATGCGCAAGACCACCCTGGCCTTCTGCGGCATCCGGCCACGCAAGACCCTGACTTTCGGCCCCATACTCGGCTCCACCGAACGGCAACGGGAAATCTGGCTCAAGCAAGCCCAGGCTATCGCTGCGGGGTAAGTCTCGGAGATAATCCGCCGCGTCAACCACGAAAAAGGGACTTTTCATGTACATCGGTAAAGCGGCGAAGCTTTCGGGCACCACCATCAAGAGCATTCGTCACTACGAAGACATCGGCCTGCTGCCGCCCGCCCAGCGCCAAGGCAAATACCGCATCTACGACCAACAGAGCGTCGAGCTGCTGAGCTTCATCAAGTGCGCCCAGCAACTGGGCTTCAAGCTCAAGGAAATGCAGGCAATGTTCCAGGACTACCACGGCCAGGCCATGCCGTGGAATCTGGCCCAGCAGGCGATCAGCGAGAAGAAGAAGCAGCTGAGTGCGAGCATCGCGCAGATGACCCGTCAGGTCCGCCAACTGAGCGAACTGCAGGCCAGCCTGGCACAGGTGCAGAGCGATTGCCCACTGGAGCGGATCTGAGCGCAAGCGCGTTTCTGGACAGCTGAGTGTCGACCCCAGACAACTGATCCGGGGTCGGGCGCTATAGGGTGCAGGTTCATTCCTGCCCAACGCCCGGAGTCCGCATGACCGCCCCGATTACCGTCCTTCGCGATACCCATCCCCTGCCCGTGCTCGATGCCTGCAAATGGGAAAAGCTCGAAGGCGACCCGCACACCGTCAACCTCAACGCCTACACCAGCGAAGATGGCAGCAAGATCATGGGCACCTGGATCTGCACGCCGGGTAAGTGGCGCGTCGATTATGTGAAGTGGGAGTACTGCCATTTCCAGGAAGGTTACTGCGTGATCACCCCGGACGGCATGGCGCCGATCCACCTGCGCGCGGGCGACATCTTCGTCGTCGAGCCAGGCATGAAGGGAACTTGGGAAGTGGTGGAGACGGTGCGCAAGTATTTCGTGTTTGCTTGATACCGGAACCGGCAAAAAACCTGCAGGAGCTGGCTTGCCAGCTCCTGCAATCCCACCCTGGATCCGCTTACTTCGGCTTGCGATAGCTGTTAACGATCGCCGAGAAATCCTGCCCACCCTCACCGCGCAAGCTCATCGCCTGGTACAACTGCTGGGCCACCGCGCCGAGCACCACCGGTTGATGCGCCTGACGCGCCGCTTCAGTCGCCAGCCCAAGATCCTTGAGCATCAGCTCGGCACAAAAACCGCCGGTGTAACCACGTGAGGCCGGTGCGGTTTCGATCACGCCAGGCCACGGGTTGTAGGTGTCCGAACTCCAGCAACGCCCGGTGGAGCTGTTGATGATCCCGGCCAAAACACCGGTGTCGATCCCCAGCGCATCGCCCAGGGCCATGGCTTCGCTGACGCCGACCATGGAGATTCCCAGCAGCAGGTTGTTGCAGATCTTGGCGATCTGCCCAGTGCCGACGGCACCGCAATGCACAATGTTGCGGCCCATCTGCGCCAGCACGGGCTGCAGGGTGGCAAACAACTCCGGGGTGGCCCCGACCATGAAGGTCAGGGTGCCCGCAGCGGCGCCACCGGTGCCACCGGACACTGGCGCATCCGCCAGGCTCACACCCTGCGCGGCCGCCGCCGCAGCGACATCCCGCGCGGTCTGCGGATCGATGGTGCTGCAATCCACTGCCGGCACACCCTCGCCGATTCCCGCCAGCACACCGTTCTCACCCAGCCAGACGCTGCGCACATGCGCCGCAGCCGGCAGCATGGTGATCACCAATTCGGCGCCCTGCGCGGCTTCCTTGGCCGAGCCGCTGATGTGCCCGCCCAATTGCTCCAGTTCCGCCAGCACCGCCTTGTTCAGGTCGACCAGGTTCAGCGCGTGGCCGGCCTTGATCAGGTTGCGCGCCATCGGCGCGCCCATGTTGCCCAGACCAATAAACGCGATCTTCATCTCGGCTTCCTTAACGCAGGTTAATGGTGGTGTTCACACCGTCGTTGACGCTGTTGTCGTCAAACCAGCGGGCGGTGACGGTCTTGGTCTGAGTGTAGAACTGCACCACTTGCTTGCCATACGGGCCGAGGTCGCCGAGTTTGGAACCCCGGGAACCGGTGAAGCTGAAGAACGGGACCGGCACCGGAATCGGGATGTTGATACCCACCTGGCCGATGTCGATTTCACTCTGGAATTTACGCGCCGCCGCACCACTCTGGGTGAACAGGCCGGTGCCGTTGCCAAACGGGTTGGCGTTGACCAGGGCAATCGCCTGATCGAGGGTGTCGACTTCCAGCACCACCAGCACCGGGCCGAAGATTTCCTGGGTGTAGATCTGCATGTCGGTGGTCACCCCGGAGAACAGGGTCGGGCCGACAAAGTTGCCTTGCTCGTAGCCCGGCACGCTGATGTCGCGACCGTCGAGTTCGAGCTTGGCGCCTTCCTTGATGCCGCTTTCGATCAGCTCGAGAATCCGCGCCTTGGCGCGCTTGGAAATCACCGGGCCGACATCGGTCCCCGGCTCGCTGCCGGCATTGACCGTGAGTTTCTGCGCCAGCGCCTTGAGGTCGGGCAGCCACTGCTTGGCCGCGCCCACCAGCACCACCACCGAGGTCGCCATGCAACGCTGGCCGGCCGCACCAAAACCGGCACCGACCAGGGCATTCAGCGCCTGCTCGCGGTTGGCGTCGGGCAGCACCACGGCGTGGTTCTTCGCGCCCATCATCGACTGCACGCGCTTGCCATGTTTGCCAGCGAGATCGTAGACATGAGTACCGACTGCGGTCGAACCAACGAACGACACCGCCTTGATGTCCTTGTGGGTGCACAGCGCATCCACCACGTCCTTGCCGCCGTGGACCACGTTGAGCACACCGGCCGGAACCCCGGCTTCAATCGCCAGTTCCACCAGCAGCAAGGTCGACAGCGGATCCTGCTCGGACGGTTTGAGCACGAAGGTGTTGCCGCAAGCGATGGCCATCGGGAACATCCACAGCGGAATCATCGCCGGGAAGTTGAAAGGGGTGATGCCGGCGCAGACGCCGATCGGCTGGCGCAGGGTGTAGGTATCGACGCCGCCGGCGACGTTTTCGGCGAATTCGCCCATTTGCAGGGTGCCGATAGAGCAGGCGTGTTCAACCACTTCCAGGCCACGGAAAATGTCGCCTTCAGCGTCGGCAATAGTCTTGCCCTGCTCGGCACTGAGGACCACGGCGATGCGCTTGGAGTGCTCGCGAATCAGCGCCTGAAGTTTGAGCATGATGCGCATCCGTGCGCCAATCGGAGTCAGTTTCCAGGTCTGGAAGGCGCGCTGGGCAGCGTTGATTGCAGCGTCGACTTCATCGGCGGTAGCGAACGGAACCTTGGCCAGCACTTCCTGCGTGGCCGGGTTGACGATGTCGTGCCATTCGCTGGTTTGAGACTCGACCCACTGACCGTCGATCAGCAATTTGGCCGTTTGCACGGTGGTTTCGTTGGGCGTGAGCGATGCGTTCATGTGGGTCTCCGGTACTTATATTTATGCTGGGAGCCAAGGCGCAGAGGTCGCCTTGAGATGAGGCGTGTACCGCAAGTGGTGAGCGGACTGTTTTTGGAGTATAGATGTGCAAACTTCTAATAAGAACGCACATAAAAGCCGGTCCAACATGCAAAAAAACATCACATCCCTGGGCTCCCTGAACTGGGACGACCTGAAGTTTTTCCTCGAAGTGGCCCGCACCCGCAAGGCCAGCACCGCGGCCAAGCGCCTTGCGGTGGACTACACCACGGTGTCGCGACGCATCAGTTCGCTGGAAGGCGCTTTGGGCACCTTGTTGTTCGAGAAATCGCGGACCAACGGCTTCGTGCTGACCGCCGAGGGCCAGCGCCTGCTGGGTTATGCCGAGTCAATAGAAAGTACCCTGCACATGGCCTGCGAGCAGGTTTCGGGGTCCGGCGTGGCGTTGTCCGGGCACGTGCGCATGGGCTGCACCGAAGGCTTCGGCAGCTTCTTTATCACTCCGCAGTTGAGTCACTTCGTCGACGCCTACCCGGCGATCTCGGTGGACATCCTGCCGCTGCCGCACTTCATCAGCCTGTCCAAGCGCGAAGCCGACATCGTCATCGCCCTCGAACGCCCGGAACACGGCCCGTACGTGTGCTGCAAACTCTGCGACTATCGCCTGCAGCTGTACGCGACCCAGGACTACCTCGACCAACACCCGCCGATCCGCCGCCCGGCCGACCTGGCCCGGCATCAATTCATCAGCTACGTCGACGACCTGGCCTTCAGCTCTGAGCTGCTTTATCTGGCCAACGTCCTGCCCGGCGCCAGCGCCAACCTGCGCAGCACCAGCGTCATCGCCCAGTTCGTTGCCGCCCAGCAAGGCCGCTCGCTGGCGATCCTGCCCTGCTTCCTCGCGGCTCAGGACCCACGCCTGCTACCGGTGCTGCCGGAGGAGATCAACATCACACGGCAGTTCTGGATGTACTGCCGGGAAGACTTGAGGAAGCTCAAGCGCATCACCCTGCTCTGGGATTACATCCGCAGCGTCACCGAGCAGAACCAGGCGCTGTTGATGGGGCAGACGCGGGAAATGCACTTCGCCGATTAGTCGTTGCTGACGACGATCGCCACTCGACGGTTTTCATTGCGGCCGGTGGCAGTTTTGTTGGTGGCGACCGGGACGCTGCTGCCGAATCCGCGCAGCTGGATGTTTTCTTCACGCATGCCGACCTGCTGCAGGACGGTGCTCACGCTCTTGGCGCGGCGCACCGAGAGTTGCTGGTTGTAGGCTTCCTTGCCCGAAGCGTCGGTGTGGCCGTCGACCCGCACTCGGTCGATGCCGACGTCCAGCAGGGCTTTGCCGATGCGCTGGACGATGGCGCTGCTCTGCGCATTCAGGCTGTCGACGTCGCTGCCAAATAGCACCTTGCCGGACAAGCCAAACTCCCAGCCTTCATCGGTCAATTCGAACCCCTGCTGCTTGAGCACCGCGATCTGTGCGGGGCTGAGGCCTTTTTGCGGGGCGGTCTGGCAGCCGCTCAGGGCGAGCATCGCCATGAACAGCGAGAACATGAACAATCGAAGGGAACGCTGGGAAACTGGGGACACGGGGGGTTAGCTCCTGTTTTTCAAAGGTGCGGCAAGGTGCTCCGACGTTGCCGTGTATTGCCCGCCTCGGGAGAGGCGTTTGGCCTGGTACATCGCCGCATCGGCGGCATGCAACAGGGAGCCGGGTGTGGCACCGTGATCCGGAAAGATCGCGATTCCCACACTCAGCGAGGTCTGCACCGTCTGGCCGTCGGCCAATTGCACCGGTGCCTGCATGCTGGCGATGATTTTGTCGGCGATGCGTTCGGCATCTTCGACCTTGTGCAGCGGCGTCAGCAACACCGCAAACTCGTCTCCGCCGAGGCGACCCACCAGGTCCTCTTCGCGCAATTGCGCGCGCACTCGGGTGGCGACCGCTGTCAGCACCGCGTCGCCAGCGGCATGACCGTATTGATCGTTGATGTCCTTGAAGCGATCGCTGTCGAGAAACAACACCGCCAGCCGCTCGTCGTACTTCTTCGCGGTGCGCAGCGAGCGCATCAAGCGGCCCTCGAAAAATGCCCGGTTCGGCAGGCCGGTCAGGCTGTCGTGGCTGGCCTGGTGGGCGAGGGATTCGTTTTCACTTTGCAGGTGGGTCTGCCACGATTCGAGCTCATCGAGCAGGGCATTGAAGTCGTTGCCCAGGCTGTCCAGCTCGGCTATCCGCGCCGGCGGCACACGCTGGTCGAAGGCCCGCTCGCTGCGCACCGCATGCGCCACCTGCGCGAGTCGGCGCAACGAACCGGTGATGCCCTTGAGCTGGTGGCGCGCCAGGTACAGCGCAACCCAGGCACTGAGGGCGGCGCAGGCGATGATCCCGGCAAGTCCGCTGAGCAGAAAGCGCAGCAGACTGGCACCGTGGCCCACCACCAGAATGCTGCCGACCTCATGGCCCTCGTGGACAATCGGCAAGCGCATGGGCTTTTCCAACACCGCTCGCGCCAACTGCATTTCCAGCTGTGACACCCAGCCGTTTTCCGGTCGCTGCCAGCGCGCCAGCAACTGCCCTCGTCTGTCGAACACCTGGGCGTCCGCCACCTCTTCAGTCGAAGCGATCAACGCCAGCGCTTCGGTCGCCGCCACGTTGTCGTTGAACACCACCGCCGCTTCCACGGTGTAATTGATCGAGCGGGCAATCAGTTCCAGGTTGTGATCGGCGTAGGCGCGCAAGGCCAGGACGCCGAGCAGGGTCAGGCTCAAGCTGGTCATGGTCACGCCCACCAAGGCAATCATCAGGTTGCCGCGGCCAATGACCGAACGCAGGGTAGCTCGCCCGTCTTTGTCGAATAGCCTCATGGCGCCGCCGTTTTGCGACGCGAGAGTTGCAGGACACTCGGGTGAATCCGCACGCCGCTGCGCGCTACCGAGTCGAGATTGACGTCGAACGCCACATGGGCGTCGCTGACCCGTAGGCAGAACAGGCTGCCGACCGTACAGGCGTCGTCCGCTTCACTGATGCTCAACACCGGACGCCCGCTCAGGGAGGCGAACAACGTTTCGCGCTCTGGCTGGGAAAGTTTGCCGATGTACACCGCCTCGCAGTCGGTGGCGATTGCCGGATGGCTGGTGAGAAAACGCCGCACCACCACCGGACGCCCGGTGGCCTGAATCGTGCCCTTGACCAGGTCGTCGGTGTATTCGGTGGGGCCGATCACGCACAGGCGCAGTTGCGCAGGCTCTACCGGCCAGCGGGCGTAGCTGAGGATACCGAGTACCACTTGGGTGACCGCCAGCGCGCGCTGCTCGGCCATGCTCACTGGAGCGGACGAGGCGGCGCAGGCCGCCACGCTGAACAAACAGAGAATGCCTGCCAGCAGCCATCGCTTGCAGCTGACCATGCACGCTGTCATCAAGACAGTCAGCTTCATTCAGGCATTCTCGTTGATCGTTGCGAAATGATGCCGCAACGATAGCACAGCGCCAAAACAGCGGCGAGGCCAGCCCACGGGCGCCGCTGCCTAGTGAAGCTCCAGCATCAGCCCGCTCAAACGCTTGACCTTGCGCTTGACCGCCTCCTCGAACACGCCGCCACGGGGCTCGATCAAGCTGAACCAGTCCTTGGCCCGGGTGATGCCGGTGTAGATCAACTCCTTGGTCAGCACCGGGTTCAGCGCATCCGGGAGGATCAATGCGGTGTGAGTAAATTCCGAACCCTGGGACTTGTGCACCGTCATCGCGTACACGGTTTCCACATCGTTGAGCCGGCTTGGCAGGACGAAGCGCACGCCGCCCTGGCCATCGTTGCGCGCGAAGGCCACCCGCAGCACCTGCCGCCCCGCTTGCTCAGCGTCACGTTCGGGCAATTTGAGGGCGATGCCGATGTCGCCATTCATCAGGCCCAGGCCGTAGTCGTTGCGGGTCATCAGTACCGGGCGGCCTTCGTACCATTGCTGATCGCTGTCGATCAGCCGGGCTTTGAGCAGCGCTGCGGTAATCCGCTGGTTGAGCCCCTCGACGCCCCAGGGGCCCTTGCGCACCGCGCATAACAACTGGAATGCGTCGAAGGCCTGCAGCACATCCCGCGCCCAGTCGACCCAGCACGGATCATCGGCCGCTGCCTGGGGCGATGGCCGTTGGCTGCGCAGGCGACTGAGGTAATGCCGGTAACCTTGCGGCCCCTCGCCATGACCGTCCAACAGCAGGCGCTCCAGCGCTCGGTCCTGTTCTCCCTTGAGCGCCAGCGAATACAGATCGGCGTGGCTGCGCGCGGCGAGCAACTTGCGCGCTTCGTCGGCCTGCTGCTGATTGACCCAGCGCGCCAGTTGGCCGATGCCGCTGCCTTCGCCAAACCGCCGAGAGTGACGCAGCATCACCACTTGCTGGGCCAGTGGGTGACTGCCGTCCTGGTCTTGCTGCAAGCCGCTGTCGGCCAATGACTCCTGGCTGACTGCCTCCAGCCAGGCACGGGTCTGCGGGCTGTACCAGCCGGCTTCGGCATCGCGGCACAGATCGCCAAGCACGGCACCGGCTTCCACCGAGGCCAACTGGTCCTTATCGCCCAACAGCACCAGCCGCGCATGGGTGGGCAAGGCGTCGAGCAGATTGGCCATCATTTCCAGGTCGATCATCGACGCTTCGTCGACCACCAGCACATCCAGCGGCAGGCGATTGCCGGCGTGATGGCGGAAATGCCGGGTGCCGGGACGGCTGCCCAACAGTCGGTGAACCGTGGTCACGTCGCTGGGGATCTTGTCTTTGACTTCGGCGGCGACCTGAAGGGTGCGCACTTGTTGGCTGATGGACTCAGTCAGGCGTGCGGCAGCCTTGCCCGTGGGTGCGGCGAGGCGAATGCGCAACGGTGTGCCAGCTTCCACGGCAGGCCCCTGGAGCAATGCCAGCAGACGCACTACGGTGGTGGTTTTGCCGGTGCCCGGACCGCCGGTAATGATGCTGAACGCACCACGGGTGGCCAAGGCGCAGGCGAGCTTTTGCCAGTCGATCGCCGCACCGGCACGCGCCGCGCCGAACAGCCCGGTGAGGCGTTCGGCCAAGTCAGGCGGTGTCGGCTCAGCGGCCGAGAGACGCTGGCGCAAGGCATCATCGATGCGTCGTTCGTAGGCCCAGTAGCGCCGCAAGTACAGGCGCTTGCCGGAAAGGATCAGCGGCCGTTGCGCGGCTTCGGCGCTGGCATCGACGGCCAGCGCCACCAGCGGGCTGCTCGCCAGGACTTTGCACCAGTGCGCGCCTTCCAGCGCCTCGAGCAATTGCGAAGGCAGCAACTGAGCGCCGGCCTGGGCATCGCCTTCCGGCGGCAGAGACAGGGCGAAATCCGGTTCCTTGAGGGTTTCGAACAGATCAAGACAGACGTGACCGTGGCCCAGTTGGTGACTGGTCAACGCCGCCGCCAGCAGCACCAGCGGATCGCCGTCGGGGGCACGCTCGTGGAGGAAGCCGACGAAGGCCTTGTCCAGCGCCCGCAGCCAGCCGCGCTCGACCCAGCGTTCGAGCAGCAGCAACAAATCCCGGGCGCTGCTCAGCGGTGCCAACTGCGCCAGGCTGTCGTCGGTCAAAGGCGTGGGTAACAGGTCAGCGAAGGAGCGTTTCATAGCAGTTCACCCTGCACCCAGGCGGCTTCGGCCCGGGGCTCTGGTTGGCCCTGGAACATCCGGTCCAGGCGTTCGATCAGCTCACGTGGCGGACGAGCGAAATAGGCGCCCTGGCTCGCCGCGCGCGTGCCGCGCAGGAACAGGTACAGGGCACCGCCGACGTGGCGGTCGTAGTCGTAGTCGGCCAGCCGCGCCTTGAGTTGACGATGCAGGGCCAGCAGGTACAAGACGTACTGCAGGTCGTAGCGATGGTCGAGGATCGACTGCTCCATGGCCTGCTCGCTGTACGCCGAATCATCGGCGCCCAGCCAGTTTGATTTGTAGTCGGCCACGTAATAGCGACCGGCGTGCTCGAAGGTCAAGTCGATAAACCCCTTGAACATGCCATTGAGTAGCACCGACTCGGCCCCCGCCCGGGCAACGCCGGCGTGGGTGTACTGGCGCACCAGTTCATCGAGCTTGAGCACATCGACCTTGTGGCTGGCGAACCAGAATTCCATCTCGACCCGGTACTCGCGCAACTGCCCCAGCACCACTGGCGGTTGCTCGTAACCCACCGGCAGCGGTAGCTGGACCAGGTGCTGCAGCCAGTCGCTCAGGGTGGTGATCCAGCCCTGCCAGCCGCGACGGTTGCAGCGCCGGGCAATCGCATCCTCGATCAGCTTCGGCTCGGCACTGAAGCGCTCCTCACCTGCCCATTCCAGTAGCCCGTGAAGAAAGGTCCCCGGGTTCGGCCCCCGGGGAAAGCGGTGGATATCGCCGCCGCTGGCAAGCATTTCACGGGGCGCATCGGGGTCGAGTCGCTCGTCATCGAAGAGTTTCTGCGCCTGCGGGCTTTCCGGTGCTTCGTCACTGCCCGGGGCCAGGCTGTCGCTGATGCGCAGTGCGCTATAGGAGGCAATCCACCAGTTTTCCGCAGCACGCCGCGTCGGCAGCAAAGGCGCCAGCAACTGCGCGGTGTTGCGCGGCGGCTGGTAGCGCTCGGCCGTGGCGATGGGCAGCGGCTCCTGGTGCACGGCGGCGCAGCCTTGCTGCAGGTCCAGCAGCCAGCGCTGCAACTGCGCCGACTCGGCCAACACCTGGCCGCCGCCGAGCACATAGCCCAACGCCGACAGGTGCAGCACCGAGCTGTTGCTGTTGCCGCGCTTGAGGTCGGCGACACCCAGCCAGCAGGCATGCTGGGCGCGGGTCAAGGCCACGTAGAGCAGGCGCAGGTCTTCGGCGAGGCGCTCATGGTCGGCCAGGGCAATCAGCTCAGGCGTCGGGTTCAGGCTGACCTGAGCCTTGCCCTGTTCGTCGTGGTAATGCAGCGGCAGGCGACTGCCATCCACCGGCTTGGCCGAACAAATGAACGGCAGGAATACCAGTGGGTATTCGAGGCCCTTGGACTTGTGGATAGTCACCACCTTGACCAGTTGCTCGTCACTTTCCAGACGCAGGATCTGCTCTTCACCGGCTTGCCCGGACAACGCCAGGTGCTCGGACAAATGACGGATCAGCGCCTGTTCGCCATCCAGTTCGGCGGCGGCCTGTTGCAGCAGCTCCGAGAGGTGCAACAGGTTGGTCAGCACCCGCTCGCCATCGCTGCGCGCGATCAGTGTCTGGGGCAAGCGGAAGTCATGCAGCAGGCGGCGCAACATCGGCAGCACACCCTGGCTGCGCCACAGGCTGCGATATTCACGGAATTGCATGACCCGGGATTCCCAGGCCAGTTCGTCCTGATTCAAGCGTTCCAGTTCAACCAGCGACAGGTTCAAGGTGATGCTCGCCAGGGCCGCGCGTAATGGTCGCTCGACATCGGGCTCCGCGCACGCCTTGAGCCAACTCAGCAGGTCATGGGCCTCCTGGGCGGCGAACACCGAATCCTTGTCCGACAGATAGACACTACGCACCCCACGCGCCGACAACTCGCTGCGCACCGCCTGAGCTTCCTTGCCGTCGCGCACCAGGATCGCGATGTCTGCCGGCAGCAAGCCCTTGAGCGCTTGCGTGTCACGGACAAAACCGGCTTGGCCCTGCTGACCAGCGTTGAGCAACGCGGTGATTTCACTGGCACAGGCCGCGGCCAGTTGTTGACGATAGACCGCGCCGGACAGCGCTTGCTCACTTGCCAGATGCCAGATGTTCAGCGCCGGTGTGACCGCGCCATTGATCTGCAGAACCTCCTTGCGACCCTGGGATTGCACCGGGGCAAAGGGCACCGGGTTGACGCCATCCGGTTCGCGGAACAGGAACGCACCACGCCCCTGCTCACGCACTTCGGCGCTATGGAACACGTGGTTCACCGCCTCGACCATGCCGTGGCTGGAACGGAAGTTGGTTCCCAGGGTGTGCAGTCGACCGCTGGTGGCCTGGCGGGCGCGCAGGTAAGTGTAGATATCGGCACCGCGAAAGGCGTAGATCGCCTGCTTCGGATCGCCGATCAGGAACAGCCCGCATTCGGGGTTGTTGTCCTCGATACGGTAAATGCTCTCGAAGATTCGGTACTGCACCGGGTCGGTGTCCTGGAACTCGTCGATCAGCGCCACCGGAAACTGCTCGCGGATCAGGCTCGCCAGACGCTCTCCGCCTTCGGCCTGCAACGCCGCACGCAGGCGCAGCAGCATGTCGTCAAAGCCCATTTCCGCACGCCGGCGTTTCTCTTCCTCGAAGCGCGCGCCGATCCACTGCGCGGCATGCTTGAGCACCGCCGCGTCGGGGGTCGGCAGCGCATCGAGGCGCGCCTTGAGTCCGACCATCGCTTCCAGCCCCGGATGGTCCGGGGCTTGACCTTTCCAGGCCTCGGCCATGCCGTCAGGGGTCAGACGGGTGAAACCCGTCCCGATGTCCAATTCTTCGAGGCTTTCATCTGCGGCCCAGGCGCTAATTTTCTCGAACCAGGGCTCGCAGTAGCGCGCTTGCATCTTGCGTCCGTCGACGGCCTTGTCAGCGATGCCTTGCAGGCAGATCGCGCGCAACTCCTGGGCCCAGTCGGTCCAGGGCGCCTTCAAGGAGACCAGGGCCTCGCGGCGCTGCTGCAGGCATTCGTCGATCAATTCCGCAGGGTCGCGTCCTGCGACGCCGTCGCGCTCACTGTCGAACAAACCGCGCACGCGACTCAATAAGGCAGCCGGGCCGCCCCAATGGCTGCGCACCCAGTTCAGCGCATCGCCCTGCATCGGGTAGCAATACAGGCGCCAGTAATCACGCACCACTTCGCCGAGCAAATCGCTGTGATCGGTCTCCAGCGATTGAGTGAACAGACTGCCGCTGTCGAAAGCATGTTCGCGCAGCATACGCTGGCACCAACTGTGAATCGTCGAAACGGCGGCTTCATCCATCCACTGTGCGGCGATGTCCAGCCGGTTGGCGCAGCCAGGCCAGTGCTGCGCTTCGTACTCGTCGCGCAGGTCGGCAATCAGGCTATCGGGGGCGGGCGTCTCGTCACGGAAATAGCGCGCCGCCTCCGCCAGCCGGGTGCGAATCCGCTCGCGCAGTTCCTTGGTGGCGGCGTCAGTGAAGGTCACCACCAGGATCTGTGGCGGCAGCAATTCACGGCCAAAGCCGCTGCTGGCGTCCCCATGACCCAGCACCAAACGCAGGTACAGCGCAGAGATAGTGAAGGTTTTGCCGGTGCCGGCACTGGCTTCGATCAGTTGGCTGCCACGCAGCGGAAACGCCAGGGCCAGGGGTAGAGTCGCGGTCATCAGTGCGATTCCTCGCCGGTCAGTGAGCGCCAGGGCGCTGCGTGCAATGGGCGGTAAAGGGCATCGCACCAGAGGGTGAACGTCTCATCGGCGATCAGCGCGTTGTAATCGCTGAACTGGCGAGCCAATGCCGGGCTTTCGCGGCGCTCGCCTTCGCTGTTCTGACCGTCGCCGTCGTAGGCCTTGCGCGCGGCAGCCTCGGCCTTGTTCGGATCGCTCTGACCGAGCCAGGCGAAGGCGGTCTTGACCGCGATCGGCAAGGGTTGGCGCATGCCGGCCTGCCAAGCCTGCATCAGGTCGCCGAGGATCTGCGCGGCGACATCTTGCTCCAGCGGATCGAGCAATAGCGTGTCGTCACTGGCAACCAGCCCGGTGGTCAGTGACAAGCCGCTGGCACAGGCCACCAAATGATTGACCCACGGACGGATCAGGCGATGCCACTTGCGGCTTTTGATCGAGCCGATGCTGTTGGGAATGGTAGTCACCGACAGCAGTCCACCGTCGCTGCGCTGATGCAGTCCACCGATCCAGCCTTCAAGGCTCACGCCATGCAGTTGCAGGGAGACCGGCAATGCGCTGGTTTGCGGGGTCGGCCACAGCACCAGCAGTTGCTGATAGCGCTGCAACAGGTCCGGCAGCGGCTCAATCAACTCGCGTTGCAGGCACTCACCGAAACCGGCCATGGGCAGCAAACCGCTGTCTTGCAGACGTCGCGCCTGCGCCTGCAACACCGGCTCGACCTGGTCGAGATCGCTGAGGGCTGCCGCCAGCAGGTTGTCGCTCAGGCTGTAGCGTTGCAACGCATCAAGGACGAAGGGTTCCTCGTCAGCCAGGGGCGCTTGGGCGGCTTCGAAGAACACCTTGAGCCGTTGGCTAAAAAAATGCCGGACCGGGTGGCGCAGGAAATCCTGCAGTTGCCCAAGGCTCAGGGGTTCTTCCTGAACGTAAGGGTCGAGCAAGGTCGAGGGGGCTGGGTGATCCTGTTGCTCATGCAGCAACTGCCACTCGCGGGCATAGCTGAACAGCGGATCGCCTTGATGAAAATAGCGCGCGCTGAAGGGTTGCAGCGGGTGCTCCTGGGTCATCGCCTCGAGCAGCCCTTCTGTCTCATATGCCAGCTTCCAGCCATTGGCCAGGTGGTCGCGCAATTGCCCGATCAGCACCGATGCCGGACGCTCACTGTTGTCGCGAATGCTGCGCCCGACCCAACTGATGTAGAGCTGGTCGCGCGCCGAGAGCAGGGCTTCGAGCAACAGGTAGCGGTCGTCTTCGCGGCGCGAACGGTCGCCGGGGCGGTAGTCGCTGCCCATCAGGTCGAAGTCCAGCGGCGGTTGCGCACGCGGGTAATCGCCGTCGTTCATGCCCAGCAGACACACTAGCTTGAACGGGATCGCGCGCATCGGCATCAAGGTGCAGAAGTTCACTGCCCCGGCGAGGAACCGCTGAGACAGACGGCCCTGATCGAGTCCGGCCAGCCAGGCTTCACGGACCACGGTCAGCGGCAGTGCGTCATACAGCCCGACCGCCTCGCACGTCTCCAGCCAGGTTTCGCGCAATAGTTCGAGCTGCGCCAGGACATAATCATCGTGCTCGTTGCTCGCCAGGAAAAACACCTGCATCAACGCTTGCAGGCGCAGGCCCCACTGCTCAGGCGAGGCCGCTTGAGTGAGTTCATCGTGGGCGATCTGCAGGGCATCGAGCAGCGCCACAAGCGGGCCAATCAGCGCCGCATCGAGACCGCCGATTTCGTCGTAGGGTTCGATGCCGTCGCACGCCTGTCCGCTGCCGACCGCATAGCCGAGCAGCATGCGCCGCAAGCCGAAACGCCAGCTGTTCTGTTCCAGCGCTTGCGGCAAACCGAGGCCGGCACGCTGCTCGGCATCCATGCCCCAACGAATGCCGGCGCCTTCGATCCAGCGATGCAGGGTCGGCAGGTCCCGCTCTTCGATGCCGAAGCGCGCACGCAATGCCGGGACGTCGAGCAGGTCGAGAATCTCGCTGACCGGGAAACGGCTGTCCGGCAGCTTGAGCAAGTGTTCGACAGCAATCAGCAAAGGATCCCGGCCACGCTGGCCCTGGTCAGTCAGGGTAAAGGGGATAAAGCGCGGGTCGTCACGGGTCAGTTGCCCGAACACGGCGCGAATGTGCGGCGCATAGCTGTCGACATCCGGGACCATGACGATCACATCACGCGGGCGCAACTGGGGATCGGCGCTGAAGCGTGCGAGCAACTGGTCATGGAGGATTTCCACTTCACGCTGGGCACTGTGGGCAATGTGAAAACGGATCGACGGGTCCTTGTCGAGGTCGACCGCAGGCCAGGTCTCGCGGGTTTCGTTCAGGGGGCGCAGTTCGAGGATGTCGTCCTGCAATTGGTTGAGCATCGACCATGGCTGACTGTCGCTGAACAGGTCGATGCGCCCATCGCGAAACGCCGAGCGGTAGCTGTTGGGATCGTCATAGCTGTCGAGGAGGTTGATGTAATCGCGCCCCTGCTTACCCCACGCCGCGAGCAGTGGGTGGGCGTGTTGGTGCAGGGTGTTCGGATCAAGCACCACCGGCATTCCGTTCTTGCGCGCTTGCCGCTTGTATTGGTGCCTTAACAGGTCTTTATCGGCGACGATGTCCGCCCAATGGTGACGGCAAGGGTTGTGTACACAGAGCAGCACCTGACTGAATCGCGCCAGTCCGGCGAGGGCTTCGAGAGCTTGGGCCGGTAGCGAGGAAATCCCGAAAACGATCACTCGGGACGGCAAGCCAGCGGGCGCGACAGCGAGACGAGTGATGGTTTCCATGAAGCGTTGATGCACGCCAGCGCGACTTTGCGCCATGCCCTGCTCGCCGACATCCAGCAGCAGTGCGCGCCACAATTCGGCTTGCCAGCAGTTGGCCGGGGTCAGGGGATGACTTTCGCCCCTGGCGTTGCGCAACTGATGTCGGCCCGCGGCCCAGTCTTCGAGCCAGTCGGCGCGATACACCTGGTATTGGTCAAACAGGTCGGCCAGGCGCTCGGCCAGTTGATAGCGCTTGCGCAGGTCGCTGTCGTGGGTCAGAAAGCGCTGCAAAGGCTCAAAGTGCGGCTGATCGATCAACTCCGGCAACAGGCGCATCAGCCGCCAGGTCAGCGGCGCCTTGTCGAGCAGGGACTTGGCAGGAATTTCATCGCGGCCCAGGACTTGCCGATACAGTTGCCACATGAAGCTGCCGGGCAACTGCACATCAATGGCTGCTGCAATGCCGCAGCCGCCCATGTCGTCGGCCTCTGGGTCTTCAGCCAAGGCCAGCTTCAGCCATTGGGCAATGCCGTTGCTCTGCACCAGGGCAATTTCATTTTCCAGGGGAGCCAGCGGGTAGCGCCGCATCCAACTGACCACCAGGCTGCGCAGCTCGTCCAGGCGATTGCCGTGAACCACCATGAAACCAGTACTGAGTCGCGAGGCGTCCGCCATGAATGCTTCCTTGATGAAATGCCAAAACCAAGGCCGAACCTTAGCATTATCAGGTGGTTGTGGTAGCGCAGGAAGTCGGCAACTTTCCCGCGCGCAAAAACAAAACCCCTACCTGCATTCGCAGATAGGGGTTTCGGAATTTAATCTTGAC